>NZ_JAGUUD010000111.1:0-26986 GCF_020177535.1 Paraburkholderia sp. XV
CCGCCCCGCACAGGGGCGACGCGTGAAGCACGCTAACAATGCGCGGATGCCAGCGCAAAGGCAAGCGCACAAGGACAACAAAAACACCAGCAAACCACCCAAGCGTCGCAGACAACAACCAACCTCTTACCGTGCTCTCACAACAATCTGCGCCAACGCATCCCTCTCAATCTTAACGAGCGAACCCCGAACCATAGCAAACTCATCAGCACCACACACCTGATGCCCAAACCTCGCGCGCAAGCGCCGCGAAATCTGCACAACCCGCGTAGCGGAATCAAACACATACCGCGATTCATAATCAAAAAACCGATCCCGCACAACAACATCCTGCGGCATATCCGTAACACGCACACTATCAGGCAACCCAATCTGCGCGATCTCATCGAAGTCGCCGCCAATACAGACCCACGGCTGCGTCCGTTCCGGCTCGGCGAGCCATGCCTGCACCTGCGTCCCGATCCCGCCCGACAGGCTCGTCAACGCGGGCAATGCCGTCGTGCCGTCAGGCCAGGTAAAGTGCTCCAGCGAACCCTGCATAAAGGTCGTAAACGGTCCCACGGTAGGCGTCACGTCGCCTGGCTGCATCCGTGCAATCCCATGCAACCCCGTCTGCCGCAAGCGATCAGCGGCAATCAACTGCCAGCGCTGCCGCGTCGCGCGACGAAACACATTGCGCTCCAGCTCGGCCGATACCCCCACGTCCTCGACGCGATACGTGAACGCCGCCGCGCCCGTCCGTTCGATATCGATCTCGAGCCGCGCGTTGCGCCCGCGTTCCTGCGTCGCGGGCGTGCGCGCGAGCACGCCATCGTCGACCAGCAACACCGGCCGGTCCATCGCGCCCGGCGGCAAATAACCGAAACCGATACCACCCGCCGTCGTATCCGCATACACGCGCAATGAAGGAATCCACGTGATCGCATGATTGATCGCGCTCGCGCCATAGCCCGGCACATCGGGCAGCACATAGACCGGCCCAAGGTTCAGAAGCACAGCCTGACTGTCGATACCGACGGCCGCGAGCATCGCCCCATACAACGCAACGTGGTCCTTGCAGTCGCCATAGCGGTTGCGCAGGATATCGCTCGCCTTGTGCGGCACGGCCGCCGTCTCGCCCAGAAAGAGCGCGACATAGCGAATGTTCAGGCGCACCCAGTCGTACAGAATCTGCGCCTTCTCGCGCGGATCGTCGGTGCGCGCCGTCAGCGCCTGCGCAAGCTGCGCAATGGCAGGATCGCGCCACGTCGGGTCCAGCGCCGCCGTCCGATAGCGTTCCGCAAACGATGCGAAGTCGCGCGTCGTCGAGACCATCAGACGGTCGCCCCACGTCGCGTAGCCGACGGCGCCCGCTTCGATGGGCGCATACGGCCCATGCCGATACTCGAACGTGTAACGCGTGCGGCCATTCTCCGTCACGGGCGGCAACGCGACGTAGCCGCGCGCGTCGGCGTATAGCGGGACATCGGCGGGCAGGTCGAAGATCAGTTGCTGCAGGTCGACGGGGCCGCGCGTCGGCTCGATGAAATAGGCGAAGGTGCCGCCCTGCAACGGCAACGCGCGCGTCTTGCGAAACGCCAGATGCACACGCGAACCCGGCTCGACGCCCGGAAAGATCACCGTACGCAGCACGCCGTCCTGAAACGTCGGCGCGCCCGCCGAGCGCGGCTCCTGCACGTCGCGAATGCCGTCGGGCCCTACGGGATGCGCAACGCCGTTCGGGTCGATCGTTTCCGCCGCAAGCAGCTGCACCTGCTCGATATCCTTGTTGAACCACACATAGCGCTGCGCGATATCGTCGACGCCGCTCGTCGTGTTCGCGCGCAGCACCGTGTCGTCACGCTCCTCGATCGAGCCGTCCTTTTGCACGACGAACAGATGCACGTCGCGCTCGATCGTCGATGGCGGCAGGTCGTCGGCAGCGACGCGCTCCTGCGGATGCACGGCGCCCGCGCCGCATGCGCCGACGATCAGCGGCAACACGGCCGCCGCGCGCAAGCGGTGCGCACGCCGGCTCATGCCTCGCGCACCATGCGGCGACGCCCGACTCTCTCGCGCACGCCGCGCTGCATGCGCCACGCACGCGGGCTCATGCCGAATTCGACGCGAAACGCGTGATTGAAATTGGACACGTCGTTAAAGCCGCTATCGAACGCGATATCGACGATCTTCGTGTCCTCTCCGGCAAGACGCAGCGCCGCATGGCGCAGGCGCGCGCGCAGCACGTATTGATGCGGCGTCACGCCCGTCACGCGCCCGAACGTGCGCAGAAAGTAGAAGTCGGACAGCCCGCACATCTGCGAAAGACTTGCGAGCGTATGCGGCGCATCGGGCGTGTCGTCGATCAGGCGCACGGCCTGCGTGACGCGAGACCATGCGGATGCGCTCGTCGCCGCAGCATGAGGTTTCGTGTCCGCTTGCGTCGCGCGCAGCACGGCCCCGGCCAGTTCGACGGCGAGTTCGTCCCATGCCGTGCCGGACGCGCGCTCCGTCGCCCCGGCGCACGCCCGCGCGACCAGGCCGGAAAACGCGCGCAACGGCGGCATACGCGCATGCCGGAAGGATGGCGCGGCGCCAGCGAAGCCTGCGTCGGCGGCGAGCCGCTCGAAGTACGCGGGCTGATAGTGAAACGACACGCAGCGGTCGCCGGGCGCATGCCGATGCCCGCATTCGAAGCACTCGCCCGCATTGCCGAGCAGCAGCGAGCCCGGCGTGAGCAGTTCGCGCCCCGCCGCCGACCGGTAGCCGAACGCGCCCGCCGCGACGATCGCGATGCACACGCCCCCATGCTGCTCCTCGAACGGCCTGTCACGCGGACCGAAGGTGCACAGCACGTCCGTCACCGACCAGCCGTCGCCTGCGGCAAGCGCACGCATCTGCGTGCTGCCGGACGCGCCGAGCGTGTCGCGGCGCGCCAGCGCGGCTTCGAGATCGACGGCAATTTTTCCCAAGATGTCACCTCGGCAGGTCCGTATGCTCGTTTTATCACAACGGCGGCAGGCGCGGCACAACGCGTTCGCCACCCCTATTCAACCAGCTTCAGCATACGGAGCAACCCCAATGAATGCATTGGATCACGGTGCCGCTGCCGGGTTTCACGCAGCACTCGCCGCGCCCGGTCGCGCGGCGGGGATCGCCGCCGCCGACGACCTCTACGGCTGGCTCATCGGCAGTTGGGACATGGACGTGCTGCACTACCGCGCCGACGTGCGCGAGCGGCATCTGACAGGCGAGATTCATTTCGGCTGGGTGCTCGAAGGGCGCGCCGTGCAGGACGTCTGGATCATGCCGCGCCGCGCGGATCGCGGCGTGCGCGATGAGCAACGTTTCGACATGTACGGCACGACGCTGCGCGTATGGGACCCGTCGATCGAAGCGTGGCGCGTCACCTACATCAATCCGGCGAGCGGACAGCGCGACGAACTGATCGGCCGCAAGATTGGCCAGGACATCGTGCAGATCGGCACGCATGCGAACGGTACGCCGATCCGCTGGAACTTCACCGGCATCACCGACGACTCGTTCCGCTGGACAGGCGTCGCGCTCGCCGCCGATGGCGTCACGTGGAATCTGGAAGGCGAATTCGTCGCGCGGCGCAGACGCGGCTAGCGTATCTGCAGCGGGCCGCGCGCACTGATCAGGCTTGCCGCAATTCCGCGCCCTCGTCCTTCGAAAGCTTCACGAAGAAGAACAGCGAGCACAGCACCGCTGCGCCGACGACGTAGAACGCGGGCGAGAAATCGCGCGCGGTGAGATGCGCGGCGCTGCCGCCGTGCAGATGCGCGGTCAGCGCGAGCAGCGACGCGCCGAACGCGACGCCGAGGCTCACCGAGAGCTGCTGCGCCATGCCGGAAAGCGCCGTTGCGCGGCTCATCTTCGGCTTCGGCATGTCGGAGTAGCCGAGCGTGTTGAGCGTGACCATCGCGAGCGAATTGAACAGGCCGCCCACGAGCAGCGTGCAGAAGATCAGCAGATGCGGCGTACTGGGCGTGAAAAGCCCATAGCACGCATAGAAGCAGCCCGTCATGCAGGTCGCGACGATCAGCAGCGTGCGAAAGCCGATGCGCTGAATCGCCTGGGTCATCACGCCGCGCACCGCCAGCGAACCGACCGCCGTCGCGACGCTCAGCGAGCCCGAAGTGAGCGGCGACAGGCCGAAGCCCAGTTGCAGCATCAACGGCATCAGGAACGGCGACGCGCCAATCCCGATACGCAGCGGCATGCCGCCGAGCACGGCCGTCCGGTACGCCTTGTAGCGCAACAGCAAGGGATCGATGATCGCATCGACGTGGCGGCGGCTATACAGCCAATACAGCAGCATCGACAGCGCGCCCGTGCCCGTGAACGCGAGCGTCACCCATTGCGGCACGAGCCCGCGGCCAGCAGTATCCAGCCCGCCGACGAGACCCACGAGCCCCGTCGACAGCAGCACGAAGCCGGGCAGATCGAAACGCTCGTCGATGCGTTCGTGCGTGTCGTCGATGAACGCAAGCGCGCACAGCACGCCGATCACACCGAACGGCACGTTCAACAGAAAGATCCAGCGCCACGACGTGAGCGTCACCACGACCCCGCCGAGCAGCGGACCGGCAAGGCGCCCCACCGCACCCGGCACCGTGAACCACACCATCGCGGCGACCATTCGCGCGGGCGGCACGCTGCGCAGCAGGATCAAGCGGCCGACTGGCACCATCATCGCGCCGCCCATGCCCTGCAGCACGCGAAATACGACGAGTTGCGGCAGCGATGTCGCGATCCCGCACAGCGCCGAGGCGAGAGAAAACATCCCGATTGCCGAGCAGAACACGCGGCGCGCGCCGAAGCGGTCGGCAAGCCAGCCGCTCGCCGGCAGGAACACGGCGAGACTCAGCAGATAAGAGGTGATCGCGAGATTCAGATGCAGCGCCTCGACGCCGAGCGAACCCGCGATGGAAGGCAGCGCGGTCGCCATGATGGACGTATCGAGGTTTTGCAGGAACAGCGGACAGGCAACGATCAGCGGAATGATGCGGGCGCGGTCGGTCATCCCGTTCTTTTACCGCAAAACAGCCGCCGATGGCGAGTCTCTAAGCACGCACGGTGTTACGGTTTGTTGCGCCCGCTACGGCCCGATGCGGCACATCTCGTGCGCACGGGGCCGTCAGCGCGCGTCTTCTTCTAGCGCGCGCCGCAACGAAAGCGCGATGCCGCGCGCCGCGAGCGTCACTTCATCGAGCGACGGGAAGGACGGCGCGATGCGCAGGTGCCTGTCTTCGTCGTCGCGTCCATACGGATACGCGGCGCCCGCCGGCGTCAGCACGAGACCGGCCTCCGCCGCCAGCGCGACCGTGCGTTTCGCATAGCCCTTCGGCGCGTACAGGCTGATGAAATAGCCGCCTTCAGGACGATTCCACGACACGCCAGGGACACCCGCGAGCAGTGCTTCGAACGTGGCCACCACCGCGTCGAACTTCGGACGCAGCAGCGCGCGGTGCTTCGCCATCAGGCGTTCGAGTCCGTCGCGGTCGCGCAGAAAGCGCACGTGGCGCAGCTGGTTCAGCTTGTCCGGGCCGATCGTGCGCACGCTCATATGCTTTTGCCACCAGCCGATATTGCGCTGCGACGCCGCGAGAAACGCGATGCCGCCGCCCGCCACCGTGACCTTCGACAGCGACGCGAACACCAGCGCCCGGTCCGCATGCCCCGCCCGTTCGCACAGTTCGACGATGCCGGGCGTGCTACGCGGCGTGTCCGTCAGATGATGGAAGCGGTATGCGTCGTCCCAGAACAGCCGAAAGTCGCTCGCGGCGGCGGGCAACGCGGCAAGGCGCTCGACGGTTTCACGCGACCAGATCGCGCCGCTCGGGTTGCTGTAGAGCGGCATGCACCAGATGCCTTTGATCGACGGATCGCTTTTCACGTGCGCTTCCACGGCGTCCACGTCGGGGCCGTCCTGGGTCATCGGCACGGGGATCATGCGAATGCCGAGCGCCTCGCAGATCGCGAAATGCCGGTCGTAGCCGGGCACCGGGCACAGGAACGCCACTTCGCCCTGCCGGCTCCACGGGGCGTGCCCTGGCATGCCGTGCAGCATCGCGAACGCGAGCGCATCGTGCATCAGTTCGAGGCTCGAATTGCCTGCCGCGACCACTTGCGACGCATCCACGTCCAGCAATTGCGCGCCGAACTCGCGCGCCTCGGGCAAGCCCAGCACATGCCCGTAGTTGCGGCAGTCGATGCCGTCGCGCGACACGTAACCGACCGTGCCCGCTTCGTCGAGCAGTGCGCGCGACAGATCGAGTTGCTCGGGCGACGGCTTGCCGCGCGACATGTCGAGCCGCATCGCAAGCTGCCGGAATTCGTCGTAAGTGGAAGCCGTCGCCATGATGTCCCCGGGTGAGCGCGCTCGCACCGGATGTCGAGCGCAGTGTGTGAGGCCAGTATGCCGCTGCCCCTGAGATCAGACAAACGCGTTATATTGAACATTTCGATCAATATTTCTTATACGTATTTCAAGGAGAGGCAAGCGGATGAAAGCCCTCGATCTCGATGTGCTCGCGATGTTCGTCGCCATCGCCGACACCGGCAGCTTCGTGCGCGGCGCGGCGCTCGTGCACCGCTCGCAGTCCGCGCTGAGCATGCAGATCCGTTCGCTCGAAACCGCGCTCGGCAAGCCGCTGTTCGTACGCGGCCCACGCAGCGTGACGCTCACGCAGGACGGCCAGGTCATGCTCAGCTACGCGCGGCGCATGCTCGCGCTGCGCGACGAAGCGTGGGCATCCGTCGTGCATCCCGACGTGAAAGGCCGCGTCGCGATCGGCGTACCGGACGATTACGCTTCATCGCTGCTGCCGTCCGTGCTGCGCAACTTCTCGGCGACCTATCCGAAGGTCGAGATCCAGGTGGTCGGCCTGCCGAGCAACGCGCTCGCGCCGCTGCTGAAGGACAACAAGATCGACCTCGCGTGCGTGACGCGTGTGAAGGGGCTGGCGGGCGAATTCATCCGGCTCGAGCCGATGGTGTGGGCGGGCACGTCCACAGCGGGACGCGAAGTGTGGAAGGAACGCCCGCTGCCTATCGCGCTGTTCGGCGTGGGCAGCGTCGCGCGCGCCAACGCGATTCAGACGCTGGAGCGCGCGAAGATCACCTATCGCACGTCGTATGAAAGCCCGAGCCTGATGGGCCTGTTCAGCATGGTCGACGCGGGTCTGGCCGTCGCGCCGCTCGCGCGTTGCGCGGTGCCCGAGCGCTTCGTCACGCTCGGCCGCCAGCATGGCCTGCCGAAGTTGCCCGAACTGGAGATCATCCTCGCGCGCAGCGCGCGCTCGAACCGCCCGCCGTGCGACTATCTGGCCGAGCAGATCCTCAGCGAACTGCGCGACTGAGCAGATTCGCGCGCCGCTGTACGCTTCACATCGTCGCGATTAACCGTTGCCGCGCCGCGCGATAAGCGCCGCTGTGCACGCCCGAATCGCGCGCCGCATCGAGCAGGCCGTCGCGAGCCTGCGCGCCGGGGCCATCGCCGGCAAGCCATGCGTCGATATCCCCCTTTGCGCCGGGATGGCCGGCCGCGCCTTGGGTGCGCAGATGCGCGTCGGCGAGCATGCGCTCTTCCCACACCATCAGGTACGCGAGCCGCGCGTAGCGGCTAGCGCGCGCTGCGCGCCGCGGTTCGAAGTGCGCCTGCGCGATCCATTCGGGAAATTGCTCGCCCGGCATCGGACGCGCAATCCCATAGCCCTGCGCGAGATCGACGCCGAAGATCCGCAGCGCGTCGAGCAGCGCCGGGTCCTCGACGCCCTCGACCACCACGGCTTTGCCGAGCGCCTGCCCAAGCCGCGCCAGATGATGGATGAACGGCAGCACATCGGCGGCGTCATGATCCTGCAGATCCGCGATGCTGCGATCGATCTTCACGCAGTCGAACGGCAGCTCGCGCAACCGGCTCAGGCTGCTGTGCCCCGTCCCCAGATCGTCCTGCGCGAGCTCGACGCCGAGCGTCTTGTAGCTCGCGATCTGCGCGTCCAGTTCGACGCCGCATGGCAATGCGCCCGACTCCAGCACTTCCAGCATCAGTTCGCCCGGTGCGCAGCCGAATTCGCGGAACGCGGCGCGCGTCGCGTCGAAGTAGCGCGGATCGCCGAGCGCGGCCGGCGGCAGATTGACCGACGCGACCACGTCGATGCCAATACGCCGCCACGCGTTGCGCTGCGTCAGCACCTGTGCGAGACCGCGCCTATACAGCTCGAGATGGCCGTCGCCGCACAGCGAAGGCAGAAACTGGCCTGGTGCGATCAGCGCGTCACCGTCGCGCAGCCGCGCGAGCGCTTCGACCTTCGTCACGCGGCCGGTGCGCAGGTCGAGCAGCGGCTGATAGTGCATGCGCAACGCATCCGCGCGCAGCATGTCGCCCCATCGCCGATGCACGGGGCGCGGCGCCGCACCGGAGCCGGTTGAACTTGATCTGCTCATAAATGGTCTGGCCGAAATGTTGGGGAAGCGTTCGTGCGCGTCGCCACCTATGGGGTGACGATCCGCAAGGCGAGCGTATTGATATGGGATGCCAGGCAATCCTGGATACACACCATCACATGAATGCACTGGCGCGAAGACGCTGACCAATATCAATGCCTTCTGCGGACACAGTGCCGACAATCTCTTCTCGGCTAGCTCCTAGCCGACGGGACGAGCGCGTCACACTCCACGGTGCGCGACGTCTCTTCGGGCTCCGCAGTTCCCCGGCTGCGGAGCCTGTTTTTTCGACGGCTGGCAACGCGCGCGCCAGCACGCTAGCGAAGCGCCTCGTCGAAGTGCGCGACTTCTGCAGCGATTGTCGAGTGATAGCACTCGGGCAAGTTGCTCATGCGCGGTTCGTTCCACACCTTCTTCATGCGCGCGCCGTACTGGATCAGCGCATCGCTTTGCAGCGACGAAAGCTGCGTGAGCTCAACAGACGAACCCGTGCTGTCGCCGTCGTCGTAACACTCGGCGCGATCAGTGGAAGAGGCTTGCATCGAGGTTTCCATCACGTTCAAAACGACTCCCAGTCGTCATCGGCAGATACGGTCGCATTTGCCACGCCCGGCTTCGCGGCAGGCGCGGCGCAGCGCACCGCCAGTGCATGCCTTGCCGCGGCGACGGGCGGGCGCACGGCGCGCGGCAACGTCACGGCAGGCGCGGCGTTGCGCGCATCGGCGAGCCTGAAGACGGCGATCGCGCCCGTCATCTGGACCGCCTGCTCGTCGAGCGCCTGCGCTGCCGCTGCCGACTGCTCGACGAGCGCCGCGTTCTGCTGTGTGACCGCGTCGATCTGGCTGATCGCCTGGCTCATCTGCTCGATGCCCTGGCTCTGCTCTTCCGACGCCGCAGAAATTTCACCGACGATATCGGACACCTGCTTGATCGCACGCATCACCTGGCCCATCGTCGAGCCGACTTCTTCTGCCTGGCGCGAACCGTCCTTGACGAGTGCCGTCGAAGACTCGATCAGATCCTTGATCTCCTTCGCCGCCGACGACGAACGTTGCGCGAGCGAGCGCACTTCACCCGCGACGACGGCAAAGCCACGCCCCTGCTCGCCCGCGCGTGCCGCTTCAACGGCCGCGTTCAGTGCGAGGATATTGGTCTGGAACGCAATGCCTTCGATCAGCGCCGTGATATCGGCGATCTTCGCGGAGCTCTCGCTGATGTTGCCGATCGTGCGCATCATCGCCTGCACCGCGTCGTTGCTCGCATCGGCCATCGAGCGGGCGTTGGCCGACAGCGCATTGGCCTGGCGCGCGTTGTCGGCGTTCTGCTTCACGGTTTCGGCCAGCTCCGTCATCGTCGCGGCCGTCTCTTCGACGGACGCCGCCTGCTCTTCCGTGCGCGACGACAACTCCATGTTGCCCGCCGCGATCTCGTGCGAGGCTACGGTTACCGAGTCGCTCGACGTCTTGATGCGGCGCACGGTGTCCGCGAGCTGCTCGCTCATACGCTTCATCGCGTCGAGCAGCGAGCCGAACTCGCCTTTCGCGTCGACCGCGATCGAACGGTCCAGACGGCCGTCCGCGATATCGTTGGCGATCTCGACAGAGCGGTTCAATGGCCGTGTGATCGCCTTCGACAGATACACCGTCGCGCCGAGACACACGAGCGCGCTCGACGCCAGCATGCCGAGCGCGATCCAGAACATCTGCTTCGACGAGCGCGCGCTGTCGCCCGCGAATTCTTTCGCCTGTGCCTGGTTCAGGTCCATGTCCTGCTGGATCAGCGCATTGAGCGCCTCGGCCACGCGCACCACGGTATTGCGCTGGAACCCGATAGCGCCCGCCATGTCGCCGCTCTCGATCTGCGCGACCTCCTGATCGATCGCCGACCTGAACATGCCAGCCTGAGCGTGAATCCTGTCGGCAAGCGTCTGCTCATCGGCGCTGCTGATGCCGCCCGAATAGTATTGCGCCCAGCACGAATCCATTGCGGCCAGCAGCTCGCGCACGCGCCGCAGGTTGTCCTTGTCCTGCGTCACGAGTGTCTGCCACAGCAAACGGCGGATTTCGATCTCGTGGATGCGGAACATGGCGAGTTGCGTAACGGGAACCAGATTGCCTGTGTAGGCGACCTGCATGTTGTCGCTGATCGATTTGACGGATCGCATGCCGTACAGCGCATTGCCAACCAGTAACACGGTACAGACGGCAAAGGCCGCGATGATCCTGAAGCGGATCGTTTGAAAAAACTGGGTCATTCCACTCTGCCGGATGGTGGCGCTCGGGCGGCTCACGTGCCGCGCCTCGCGCCTGAAGAAGAAGACGGCTCGCGCGCATCGCGCAGCCGTGGCGGAACGCGTCTTCGTCAGGTCGCGTTCTTATGTCGATCGAGCCGCAACGCATCACATGCGTCGTTAGGGGCGACTGTCCATTGAGATCGTAAGGTTGGCCGGGCGTGCGGGCAATGATGGAGGTCAATATCAAGATAGGCGGGAAAATTCTTATATATTTAGGAAACCTTTTCTATATTTCCCGTACGTGTCTCGCATGACAATGGCACGGCATGAAAATAGATCTGTCATCCACGCCCTACACGATATCCCCCTGCCCTACGCGCAATTCAACCGAACACCCATATTATTTTGAGACAACGCGGGCAATACTCTCGCTCGGGAATTCGACGTAAGCGCTACGGACGCATCGCGCGGGTTGATTGCGATGTCATGCCGTTCGGATAGCACCGTCTGATCGTAGCCACGCCGCCTTGCCTGCGAGGAAACCATGAACGCTGACGATGTTTTTTCGGAGATACGCGAAGTCAACCTTGCCTATCTGATGCTGGCTCAAAGCCTCGTGCGCAGGAATTCCGTCGAGGCACAGGTGCGGCTTGGCGTGTCGGCACCGCTCGCAGCGATCATCGGCGGCCTGTCCGCCGCGCAGATCGTGCGGCTCGCCGATTCGGACGTGCTGCTGTGCGGCGTCGGTCTTCATGAGGGATCTGTGCTGAGCGCGCTCAACGACAGCCTCGGCCGGCACGAGATGCAGCCGATGCACGCCGCGATGCTGCTCGCGCAATTGCCGGCGAGAACCCTGTAATGACCGCGCTTGCTTCGCTGAGGGCCGTGGTCGCGCGCACAGACCCGGGGCAACGTCGCCTTGTCGACGACGTCAACGAGACGCTGCTTGCCATCGAACTGTTCGAACTCGGCGCGCGGCTGCAGGTCACGCAAGCCGAAACGACGTTGTCGCGTGACCGTCTGATTCGCCTCTACAAGGAATTGCACCGAGAATCGCCGCCCAAAGGCATGTTGCCGTTTTCCGCCGACTGGTACGTGACGTGGCTGCCGAACATCCATGCGTCGCTGTTCCATGCGTTGTACCGGTCCGTCTCCGCGCAGCGCGACATCCGGCGGATCGCGGCGATCATCGCGGCGTACCGGCTCTATCTGGAACACGTGCCTCAGGGCACCGACCCCATCTTGAGCTTCACCCGCGCGTGGACGCTCGTGAGGTTCGTCGAGAGCGACCTGCTGCATCTGAGAACGTGCGGTTGCTGCAAGGGAGACTTCCTCGCGCTCGCCTATGAGCTCGAACCCGGCTACGTCTGCGGTCTGTGCAAGCCGCCCTCGCGGGCGGGAAAAACAGGCCGCCCCGCCAAAACCGAATAATGGACCCGTCCCGCACAACGGGACGAACCGCGCGCGCCGACACCCACGGCATATCGCGCATGCTTCTAGTCAGGAGATTCAAAGTTGGACCACAACGAAACGCTCAACGAAATCCGGGAGGTGAATCTGTCATTTCTCTTGCTCGCGCAACGGCTGGCGCGCGTCGATAGTCCGATGGCCATGCGTCTGCTCAGGGTCGGCGAGGAATCGTTGAAGGAGATTGCCAGCTTGCCGCCCGAACAGATCGCGAGGCTCGCCGCGACGAACATGCTTTTCTGCCGCTTCGCGCTCGACGACTGCGCGCTGCTGGCGTCGCTTGCTCACGGCGTTCCGCGCGGCGTCGAACGGCAGACAGCCGAGCCGCTCGCGGCTTGAGCAGCCCCCGGATTGGCGCCCTGCAACATGCATCGAAACCGGATCAACCCGATTCGAATCGACCGTAGAACGCTCTGGCGTTCGTGCGGACTCTCAAATCTGGAAACGTCGTTTCCAGCCGTATGTATTGATAGTTATCCTATTCGACATATGATTTGGCTACGAGCATTCATGAGGATCGTTCGCTGCAGCACGCATGCCACGCAACGGCCGCCTCGCCGTGCGTGATTGCACGCACAGGGCGCCCGCTCGAGCGCCAACGTGACGCAACGGGCAAACCTGGCACAAAACATCGCACACACCAAGACACGACCCGCAACGCGCCTGGGCGGGCACACGCGACGCTGCTGCGCAAGTCCAGGCGCGCCCGCTGCAACCGGACGATCTGAACCAGCACATGAACCCTGCCGCATCGCCATCCTGCCTGAACCTGCGCACGGCATCGATGACGCTCGCCGTCTTCATGGCGGGAGTGCTCGCAGCCTCGGTCACCGCCTCCCTCACGCTGCGATGGACGACGATCGTCGCGGCCGCGACGGGACTCGCGTGCGCGCTCGCGTGCATCGTGTGGTCGCACCGGCAGGAACGGCTCAGCCGCCTCGCCCACGCAAGCCCGTTCGACGACGATGCGCACAACACAGCGCCCGTTCAAACCTTCGACGAGGCCCGCCTGACAGCCATCATCCGCTCGTCGCGCGAGGCAATCGTCACGATCGACGCGATGCAGCGCATCGTGCTGATGAACCCGATGGCGGAGGAACTGCTCGGTTGCGAGGCGGCGAAGGTGCTGGGCGGTCCGCTCTCGCGCTTCATCCCCGAACGGTTTCGCATCGCGCATGCGAAGCATGTCGAGCATTTTGGCGCGACGAGCGGGTCCGACCGGCGCATGGGCAGCCAGCGCGTGCTGTATGCGTTGCGCGCCGACGGCCGGGAGTTCCCCATCGAGGCATCCATTTCGCAAAGCCAGTATGACAACGAGAAGCTCTACACCGTGATGCTGCGCGACATCACCGAGCGCGTGCGCGCCGAGGAAGCGCTCAAGCAGTCGCGCGAAGACCTGCGCGAGCTGTCGGCAAACCTGCAGCGTGTGCGCGAGGAAGAGAAGGCGCACATCGCGCGCGAGTTGCACGACGATCTCGGGCAATCGCTGACTGCGCTGAAAATGGACCTGTCGGTGATCGGGCATGCGCTGGAACGCGAAGGAATCGACAACGCGTACGTGCACGAGCGGCTGCATGCGATGACACGCGTGATCGACGCGATGGTGGCGTCCGTGCGGCACATCGCGGCGAACCAGCGGCCCGCGATGCTCGACGATCTCGGCCTCGTCGCGGCGATCGACTGGCTCGCCGACGATTTCTCCCAGCGCTATGGCATACGCGTGGCACGACGGCTCGAGGTTGGCGCGGCGGCGTTTTCGCACGGTGCGGCGACGGCGATTTTTCGCATCGTCCAGGAAGCGCTGACGAATGTCGCGAAGCATGCACGAGCGTCGCTCGTCACGCTCGCGATGCGCGTCGACGGCGAGCACTGCACGCTCGACATCGTCGACGACGGCCGCGGGCTGCCCGCCGCCGGACACCCGCGCGATCCACGCACCGGCAGGAATTTCGGGCTGCTCGGCATTCGCGAGCGGGTCCATATGCTCGGCGGCACGCTATCGACGGGCGAGCCCGGCCGCGGCTTCAACCTGTCCATCACGTTTCCGCTCGACGCATTGCAATCTGAAGAGACGCAGCCATGATCCGCATTCTCATCGCCGACGACCACGCGCTGATACGCGAAGGTCTGCGCCACATCCTGAAGGGCTCACCCGAGTTCGAAGTAGCCGGCGAAGCCGCCGACGCGGCCAGCACGATCGCGCTGGTGCGCTCGACGGACGCGCACATCCTGATCCTCGACCTGTCGATGCCGGGGCGCAACGGCGTCGAAATGATCCCGCAGATCAAGGCCACCAATGCCGGCCTCCACATTCTCGTGCTGACGATGCACGGCGAGCACCAGTACGCCGTGCGCGCCTTCAAGGCGGGCGCGTCCGGCTATCTGACGAAGGAAAGCGCGAGCAGTGAGCTGGTGAGCGCGCTGACGAAGATCGCGGGCGGCGGCGTCTACATGAGCCTTTCGATGGCCGAGCGCTTCGCGCGCAACCTGCACGAGCCGCTCGAGATGCTGCCGCATCAACGGCTCAGCGACCGCGAGTTCGACGTGTTCCGCCGCATCACGGCAGGCCAGACGATCGGCGAGATCGCCGCGCAGCTGTGCGTCAGCACCAAGACGATCAGCACCTACAAGGCGCGCATCCTCGACAAGATGCAGATGCCGCATGGCGCCGCGCTGGTGCGTTACGCGATGCGCCACAAGCTGTTCGACGACAGCGAAGAGTCCTGAACGGGTCCGCTGTAGGCGACACCCTACGCGCCCTCCGATCGACTGACCGCAGATTCATTCGCCGCTGATTCAATTTTGAGACAGCACCCAACATACTTTCGGGGTTGACAGTGCGCGCGTTGCTGCCCGACCGCGGCGACGCACGCCGGACAACACCATTTCATCGTGCGTGCATCAGGGCCCGCACGCGTGTTCCCGAAGGAGGCCACCATGCTACTTGCCGATGCACCGATGCTCACGCCCTCGCCGTTCACACAGGCAACCGACTTCGTACGCAGGCTCCAGCCAGGCGGTGCGCAGCATCCCGCGCCGCGCTGTTCGCAATGTGCGATCAGCCCGCTGTGCAATCCCGGCGAGCTGAACGCCGAGGAGCTTGCGCAAGTCGATTCGCTGGTTCAGGAGGTGCGCACCGTGCAGCGCGGCGCGAGCCTGTATCGCGCGAACGACCCGTTTCACAACGTCTACATTCTGCGCAGCGGCTCGTTCAAGACGGTCGTCATGCATCGCGAAGGACGCGAGCAGGTGACGGGCTTTCAGATTGCGGGGGAAATGCTGGGACTCGACGGGATTGTCGGCGAGCAGCATCTGTGCGGCGCGATTGCGCTCGAACGCAGCACCGTCTGCGTGATTCCATTCGAGCTGCTCGAAGACGTGTGCCGCGAAATCAAGCCCATGCAGCGGCATCTGCACAAGGTGATGAGCCGCGAGATTGTCCGCGAATCGAACATGATCATGCTGCTCGGCACGATGCGCGCCGAGCAGCGGGTTGCGGCCTTCCTGCTGAATCTCGCCGAGCGCTATGGCACGCGCGGCTACTCCGCGACGGAGTTCAACATGCGCATGACGCGCAGCGAGATCGGCAGCTACCTGGGCATCACGCTCGAAACGGCGAGCCGCATGTTCTCACGGCTGCAGCAGGAAAGGCTCGTGCAGGCGCGCGGCAAGCAGATTCGCATTCTGGACAGCGGCGCGCTCGCGCGGCTCTGACGCGCGCTGCACGCGTTGAGGCAGCGGCCCACTGCACGTTCATCCTTCTTCGCCCAATTGCACCAGCAATGCGTGCAGCCGCTCGGTGTGACGCAACAGCATGTGCCGATGCTTGTCGATCTGTTCGAGGCGGCCGGCCAGATCGGCGTGAATGGGATCATCGAGCTCGGCGGCCGACAGCACGTCTTCGACTTTGGTACGCACCGATGCGAACTCGACGGTCGGATGCGTCAGCGAGCGCTCGAAGCGCCGCACTTCCTGCACGGCAAGATCGCGCACCTTGCGGAAATACGCCTGGCGCCGGTGCTGTTCGGCTTCGTGGACTTCGTCCTCCGGACGGCGCGGCGCCTGCTGTCCGAAAATCGGCTCCGGTGGACGCAGCACCGATTTCTTGCGTACCGGGTGCGCCGTGCCGCGGAAACGCGCGAGCGGCGTTTCGTTGTCGATCGCTTCGCGCGCATTGTCGGGCACGTCTGCGGGTTCATGCGGCGCGTCCATCCAGCCGCCGGGCAGTCCCGTCACGGACTCGACGCCGCGCACGAACTCCTCGCTGAAATCGCGCTGCCCGGCGAGCATCAGCTTCAGATACGACGCGGAGAACGTCATCATCCGCGCAAGCCGTGTCACCGCGCCGACCTCCCGCGTCAGCAACGCCAGATTGGCCCGCCAGATGGGAAGCAGGGATTCGTCGGAATATTCCATCGCTGGGTCTTCCTTCATCAGTCTTGCTGCTAAGCCTGCGTTGATCGGACCATACGCACCGCAACACGCATGCCCGTGCGCCGCGTCCGACAACGATAGTCGCATCGCCATGCGGCGCGCAACCGGATTCGCACCGCGGTTGCTGCGCAAAGGCAACACCGTTACGCGTCGCGGCACATGGGCGTTTCACTGAGCATTGACCCCGGCAGGCGGTCGGCGTTCCGCACCGAGGCACGAGGACGGATGGATTTCGCCATGTGGACTTCGCCACGCGGCAAATCAGCGGAGGGAGCGAGACGTCCGGCCGGACGTCTGCGAGGTCGCTGCGCGCGTGGCCCGAAGCCCGCGCGCACGCGCCTTTCAGGCCGTCGCGACGTGCGAGAGCGCCGTCTTCACGAGCTTGTCGAGCAACGGCTCGATTTTGCCTGCGAGCGCTTCGTCGTACGCATAGGGCATCTGTTCCTGCATGTAGGTGATCTGCGAAAGCTCGAGCTGCACTGCATGCACGCCCTGCTCAGGCTGGCCATAGTGGCGCGTGATGTAGCCGCCCTTGAAGCGGCCGTTCGCCACGGCCGTATAGCCGCCATGTCCGTCGACGATTTTCGCGAGCGCTTCCGCGAGCCCCGGCGCCGCGCTCGCGCCGTTCGACGTGCCGAAGTTGAAATCGGGCAAGCGGCCGTCGAAGAAGCGCGGCACATGCGAGCGGATCGAATGCGCTTCCCACAGCAGCACCTTGCCGTGCTGCGCCTTCAGTGCAGCAAGCTCGCCCTGCAGGGCCTCGTGATACGGCTTCCAGTACAGGTCGCGGCGCCGCGCGACTTCGGCGTCGTCGGGCAAGCGGCCGTCGCGATAGAGCGGCTCCTTGTCGAAGGTATCGACGGGCAGCAGGCCCGTCGTGTCCTGCCCCGGATAGAGGTTGGCGCCATCGGGCGGACGGTTCAGATCGATCACGTAGCGCGCATAGGTCGGCGTCAGAATCGACGCACCCATGCGCCTGGCGAACGCATACAGGCGGTCGAGATGCCAGTCGCAATCGTCGGTGCGCGCGGCGGCGGGCGTCATCTGCGCGGCGATATCGGCGGGCAGGCGCGTGCCCAGATGCGGGATCGAGATCAGGAACGGCAGGCTTCCCCGATGCAGCGAGAAGACGGGCAAGGTATCGGTGGCGGTCATGTCGTCGGTGCTTCTCAAAGTTGACTCGGGTTCACTTCAGCAGTTCGGCGAGCGCCGCGCGATATTGCGCATACGCGCGCTCTTCGTCGCGATGCTTGCGGTTGTCGACCACTTTGGCGCCGCCCGCGTAGACATCGCGAATGGGTGTCTCGCCGTGCTCGCAGAATACGACACCGGAAAGCCACGCGTCGTTCGCGTGTTCGGCGATGCTCGCGTGGTCCGCATCGAGCACCATGAAATCGGCGCGCGCGCCCGTGCGCAATGCGCCTGCCGCGCGACCCGTCGCGAGCGCGCCGCCTTCCAGCGACGCCGCGTACAGACGGTCCGCGACGCGCGGCATATCGGCCGACGCAAGCACGTTGCGCTGCCGCCTCGACAGACGTTGACCGTATTCGAGCAGCCGCAGTTCCGCACGCCAGTCGACGCCGATATGGCTGTCGCTGCCGACGCCGATGCGCCCCTTTTGTTCCAGATAGTCGTGCGCCGGAAAGATACCGTCGCCGAGGTTGGCTTCCGTCGTGAGGCACAGGCCCGCGACGGCGCCGCTCTTCGCGAGCGCGGCCGTTTCATCGGCATCGACATGCGTCGCGTGGACGAGGCACCAGCGCGCGTCGACATCGAAGCGATCGAGCAGCCATTGCACGGGCCGTGCGCCTTCCGTTGCGACGCACGCGTCGACCTCCGCCGTTTGCTCGGCGATATGGATGTGCACAGGCGCGCCTGGCGACATCGCATCGAGTCCATTCAGCAACTCGCGCAGCGAATCGTTCGACACCGCGCGCAACGAATGCGGCGCGACGCCGTAGCGCAGCGCGCCGTGCTCGGGACGCGCGCGGCGCAGCGTGTCGAGCAACCCAAGCAGACTGTCGGGCGTGTTGATGAAGCGGCGCTGGTCGTCGCGCGGCGGCTGTGCGCCAAAGCCCGCGTACTGATACAGCACCGGCAGCATCGTCATGCCGATACCGCTCGCGCCCGCCGCATCGACCACGCGTTGCGCGAGTTCCGCGTCGTTCGCGTAGCGCTTGCCGTCCTGCATGTGATGCACGTAATGGAATTCGCAGACGGACGTGTAGCCCGCCTTCAGCATCTCGATGTAAAGCCATTGCGCGATCGACGCGAGCCCTTCCGGCGTGATGCGCGCAGCGAAGCGATACATCAGGTCGCGCCAGCTCCAGAAGTTATCGGTGGCGTTCGCCCGGTATTCGGTGAGGCCCGCCATCGCGCGCTGGAACGCGTGCGAATGCAGGTTCGGCATGCCGGGCAACACGGGACCGCTGGCTTTGGCGACGCCTGCGGGCGCTTGCGCATCGGCTGTCACCGAGACGAGCGCGCCGTGCGCGTCCCATTGCAGCAGCACGTTGCGCCGCCAGCCTTCGGGCAGATACGCGTGATCGGCGAAAAGCGATTGAGTGGCTTGAGTCATGTTCGATCCCATTCTCGCGTCGCGCTCAGTGCACCCGACGCGTATAGACGGTTTCACCGCCGCGCACGACGCGTGCGCACAGCGGGCGTCCAATCCAGTAGGCAAGTTCCGCAAGCGACTGCACCGGCCACACCGCGAAATCGGCGTTGCGTCCGACGGCGAGCGCTCCGTGCTTATCCGCCTTGCCGAGCGCCTGCGCCGCGTGGCGCGTCACGCCTTGCAGCACTTCGGGCACGGTCATGCGGAACAGCGTTGTCGCCATGTTCATCATCAGCGGCAGCGAGGTCGAGGGCGAGGTGCCCGGATTGCTGTCCGTCGAAATCGCGATGGGCACTTCGTAGCGGCGCAACAGGTCGAGCGGCGGCAATTGCGTCTCGCGAATGAAATAGAACGCGCCCGGCAGCAGCACGGCGACCGTGCCCGCTTCCTTCATCGCGGCGACGCCCGCTTCGTCGAGAAACTCCAGGTGATCCGCCGACAATGCCCCATGCCGCGCGGCAAGCACCGTGCCGCCACCGTTGGACAACTGCTCCGCGTGCATCTTGACGGGCAGCCCGCGGCGCGCAGCGGCATTGAACACCCGCTCGCTCTGTTCGAGCGAGAAGCCGATGCGCTCGCAGAACACATCGACGGCATCGACGAGTCCTTCGTCGGCCAGTGCGGGCAGCATGCGCTCGCAGACTTCGTCGATGTAGTCGTCGGCGCGGCCCGCGAATTCCGGCGGCAACGCATGCGCGCCGAGAAACGTGGTGTACACCGTCACGGGATAACGCTCGCCGAGTTGCCGCGCGACGCGCAGCATCTTGCGTTCGCTTTGCAAGTCGAGCCCGTAGCCGGATTTGATTTCGATGGCCGTGACACCTTCGGCAAGCATCGCTTCGAGCCGCGCGGCCGACTGCGCGAACAGCGACGCTTCATCGGCGGCACGCGTGGCGCGCACCGTCGAGACGATGCCACCGCCCTGCTTCGCGATGGCTTCGTAGCTGACGCCCGCGAGCCGCTGCGCGAATTCGTCGGCGCGCTGGCCACCGTACACGAGATGCGTATGGCAATCGACAAGACCGGGCGTCACCCACGCGCCGCCCAGGTCTTCGCGCGGCCACGCGGCGTATTGCGCGGGCAACTCGCGCGACGCGCCGAGCCACGCGATGCGGCCGTTCTCGACGGCGATCGCGGCGTCGTCGATCGTTTGGTTGGGATCGCCCTGCGCACAGAGCTTCAGATGGTTCCAGACGGTTTGCTTCATGGCAGGGCTGTCTGTGATGTGGGCAAGCGCTCAGGCTTGCGATGTGTCGAGATAGCGGATGCTAATGGCGAGCAGCGCGCCCTTCCCTGTGACTTCGCATGACAACGCGCGTGCATGGTCGATGCGTAACGTGTCCATGGTCACGAGCGTCGTTGTGTTGGCAGCGTTGTCCGTCGCGACGTGCAACTCGCCTTGCGCGCAGAACAACAGCACGACATCGGCATCGAGTTGCGTGTGCGTCGGGTCGCGCCAGATTGCGACGTCGCCCGTTGCCGCGCCACGCCGCACCATCAGGTTGAAATCGCGCGTCGCACCGTCGATCAGTCGCGCGTCGATGGCCATTTCGCCTTCGAAGCGCGCGATGTCGAGCGGCTCGCGCAGCGTGTGAGTCGCACCGCCAGCTTCGTCGAGCAGCATGCCCGCGCCCGACAGCAGCACGAGCGTCCGGTCGATTCCCGCGAAGCGCGAGAATGGACCGACTTGCGCGACGTCGGCGACGCTCACGCGCCACACGAAAGAGTCGAGCGCCGCGCCCTCGGGGAACGCGGCGACCTCGCGCGTGACGCCGCCGCCGTTCTTCCACGGCGACGCCACGAGGTCCGCGCCGCGAATCAGCGACACGCTGGCAGTCGATCGCGTCGCGGTCACGATCAACGGCCCAGCATCGGCAGCTTGAGACCGGCTTCGCGCGCCGTTTCCTGCGCGAGCTCGTAACCGGCGTCCGCGTGACGCATCACGCCCGTCGCGGGATCGTTGAACAGCACGCGGCCGAGACGCTCATGCGCGGCGTCCGAGCCATCGGCGACGATCACGACGCCCGAGTGCTGACTGAAGCCCATGCCGACACCGCCGCCATGATGCAGCGACACCCACGATGCGCCGCCTGCCGTGTTCAGCAGTGCGTTGAGCAGCGGCCAGTCGCTGACCGCGTCCGAGCCGTCCTTCATCGATTCCGTCTCGCGGTTCGGGCTCGCAACCGAACCCGTATCCAGATGATCGCGGCCGATGACGATCGGCGCCTTCAGTTCGCCGTTCTTGACCATTTCGTTGAACGCCTGGCCCAGACGATAGCGATCCTTCACGCCGACCCAGCAGATACGCGCCGGCAAGCCCTGGAACGCGATGCGCTCGCGCGCCATGTCGAGCCAGTTGTGCAGGTGCGGATCGTCGGGGATCAGTTCCTTGACCTTCTGGTCCGTCTTGTAGATGTCTTCGGGATCGCCCGACAGTGCGACCCAGCGGAACGGACCCTTGCCTTCGCAGAAGAGCGGGCGAATGTACGCGGGCACGAAACCGGGGAAATCGAACGCGTTCTGCACGCCCATTTCCAGCGCCATCTGACGGATGTTGTTGCCGTAATCGAGCGTCGCGGCGCCGCGTTCCTGCAGCGTGAGCATGGCTTGCACCTGCTTGGCCATCGACTGCTTGGCGGGCGTCACGATGCTTTGCGGGTCCGTCTTCTGACGCTCGCGCCAGTCCTCGATCTTCCAGCCTTGCGGCAGATAGCCGTGAATCGGGTCGTGCGCGCTGGTCTGGTCGGTCACGCAGTCCGGCGTGATGTTGCGCGCAACCAGTTCGGCGAATACGTCAGCGGCATTGCCGAGCAGGCCGATCGAAACCGGGTTGCCCGTCTTCTTCGCTTCTTCGATCATCGCGAGCGCTTCGTCGAGCGTCATCGCCTTCTTGTCGACATAACGCGTCTTCAGGCGGAAGTCGATGCGCGACTCATCGCATTCGACGGCGATCATCGAGAAGCCCGCCATCGTTGCCGCGAGCGGCTGCGCGCCGCCCATGCCGCCGAGACCGCCCGTCAGGATCCAGCGGCCCTTCGGATCGCCGTTGAAATGCTGGTTCGCCACCGAGAAGAACGTCTCGTACGTGCCCTGCACGATGCCCTGGCTGCCGATATAGATCCAGCTGCCCGCCGTCATCTGGCCGTACATCATCAGGCCCTTGCGGTCGAGTTCGTGAAAGTGGTCCCAGTTCGCCCAGTGCGGCACGAGGTTCGAATTCGCGAGAAGCACGCGCGGCGCGTCGGCATGCGTGCGGAACACGCCAACGGGCTTGCCCGATTGAATCAGCAGCGTCTCGTTTTCTTCGAGGTCTTTCAGCGACGTGAGGATCTGATCGAAGCAATCCCAGTTGCGCGCCGCGCGCCCGATGCCGCCGTACACGACGAGCGCATGCGGATGTTCGGCCACTTCCGGGTCCAGATTGTTCTGGATCATCCGGTACGCGGCTTCCGCGATCCAGGTCTTGCAGGTTTTCTCGCTGCCGCGCGGTGCGCGGATCGTGCGGGTCGGGTCGAGACGCAGGTCGATGTGTTTCGGGTTGTTCATGATGCCCTCGGAAGCGCTGATAACTCGGTAACGGAGTCGAAGATTGAACGGAAACGGGAATCTAAAAGTGGCCGGTGAACCGGTAGCGGTTGCCGGGGTGCCACAGGTTGGCCACCGAAGCGACCACACCCTGCGACCACGTGCGCCGGTGCAGCACGAGGCAAGGTTCGGCATCGTCCATCGTCAGATGCCGGCGGGTGTCGGCATCCGGCGCGGCGGCTTCGATGCGGTACTCGACGCGCTGCAGCGGCGCGACGCGTACGAGATACTGGTTAGGCGTCGTGTTCGTAAAGTCCTGCAACGCGTATTCGGGCGCGACGGCCGGGTTGACCCAGCGCTCTTCGAGCTGGACGGGCTCGTCGTTCTCGAAGTGCAGCACGCGCGAATGAAAAATCGGGTTGCCCGCACTCACCTGCATTTCGGCAGCGAGTTCTTCGTCGGCGATCGCGGCGCCCACGTGCAGCACCTTCGCGTGATAACGATGACCACGCGCGACGATCTCGTCGGAGATGCTGCGGATCGCCACCAGCGTCGACTCGTACTTCGGCCGCGCGACGAACGTGCCCGAGCCCTGAACGCGCGTGAGCACCTGATCGGCCGTCAATTCGCGCAACGCGCGGTTGACCGTCATGCGCGCGACGTTGAATTCGCGCGCAAGCTCATTCTCCGATGGAACCTGATGGCCTTCGCTCCATTCGCCCGCGTGAATACGGGCGAGGATGAAGTCCTTGATTCCCTGATAGGCCGGTGCGTTCATGCCGGGGCGTCTCGCTGTACGGATGAATTAACGTTGCTCGGAGATGAACGAGAACGGGCTGTGCGCAGCGATCGTGCCGTCCTGCACGAGCTTCGTGCAAGCGGCGATGTCGGGCGCGAAGTAGTGGTCGAGTTCGTAGTGCGCGACCTGTGCGCGGATCGTGTCCATTACTTTTTGCAGCGCCGGGCTGGTCTTGTGCGGCGCGCGCAGATCGACGCCTTGCGCAGCGGCGAGCAGTTCGATCGACAGGATGTTCGCGGTGTTCTCGGCGATGTCGGCGAGCTTGCGCGCGGCGAAGGTCGCCATCGACACGTGGTCCTCCTGATTGGCCGACGTGGGCAGCGAATCGACGGAAGCCGGGTGAGCCAGCGTCTTGTTCTCCGACGCGAGCGCAGCAGCCGTGACGTGCGCGATCATGAAGCCCGAGTTCACGCCGCCATCCTTGACGAGGAACGGTGGCAGGCCCGACAGCGTCGCGTCGATCAGCAGCGCGATGCGGCGCTCGGCGAGCGCGCCGATTTCCGATGCGGCGAGCGCGAGGTTGTCGGCGGCGAATGCGACGGGTTCCGCGTGGAAGTTGCCGCCCGACAGTACTTCGCCCGTATCCGGGAAGATCAGCGGGTTGTCCGACACGGCGTTCGCTTCGACGAGCAGCACTTGCGCGGCGGCGCGCATCTGGTCGAGGCACGCGCCCATCACTTGCGGCTGGCAGCGCAGGCTGTACGGGTCTTGCACCTTGTCGCAGTCGGCGTGCGACACGTTGATGGCCGAGCCGTCGAGCAGCGTGCGATACGCTGCCGCTGCATCGATCTGGCCTTGATGGCCGCGCAGCGCGTGAATGCGGTGATCGAACGGCTTGACGGAGCCCATCGCCGCGTCCACCGAGAGCGCGCCCGCCACCAGACCCGTGCGATACAGATCCTCGATCGCGAACATGTTGTACAGCGCGAGCGCCGTCGATGCCTGCGTGCCGTTCAGCAGCGCGAGGCCTTCCTTGGCTTGCAGCGTCAGCGGCTTCAGGCCGACGAGACGCAGGCCTTCCGTCGCCGGGACGCGCTCGCCCTTGGCGAACACTTCGCCGACGCCGAGCAGCACGGCCGACATATGCGCGAGCGGCGCGAGATCGCCCGATGCGCCGACCGAGCCCTTCACGGGAATCACGGGCAGCACGTCAGCGTTGAACAGCTTGATGAGCGCCTCCATCACTTCGCGGCGAATGCCCGAGTGACCTCGGCCGAGGCTCGACAGCTTGAGCGCGATCAACAGGCGCACGACCGGCCGCGACATCGGCTCACCGACGCCAACGGCGTGCGAGAGCACCAGATTGCGCTGCAGCAGTTCGAGCTGGTCATGCGGAATGTGCGTGCTCGCGAGACGGCCGAAGCCCGTATTGATGCCGTACGCCGGCTCGCCCTTCGCGGCGATGTCCGCGACGGCTTGAGCGCAGGCGTCGATGGCGGCGAAGCTCGCGGGATCGAGTTCCAACGTGACCTGCTCGCGAGCGATCTGGCGCAGTTGGGACAAAGTCAGGGTGCCGGGCGTAAGGATCATGATGTGAGTTCCTGTCTATACAAATTTTGAGAAAGTGTAGCCGCGTCAGCTTGTATATACAACTCAAATTTTGGGGTTTTGGATAGGGAGTTTCCATTAGGCACAGCGGGGTTGCTGGCATGGTTCTGGCGGTTTGGCCCGCTTGGGTCCGCGGTGACGCCGGGCGCCGTTCAGTTGCGTTCTCGCCAGAGAAAACCCGATAACTTGTATATACACATCCAATTTTCGGGTTGGCAAGCGGACAAAAAGCCGGGCTAGCCTTGGGCCCAGCGCCTCCCGCCACGTCATTCTTGATTCCAGATCAAGATTGATTTGAGACTGACGCGCTTTTTGCAAAACTCGCCTGCCGCCATACTCAAGTCATTCCCAGTTTTCTCTCGAAGGAGAACGTCTTGAATATCTTCATCACTGGCGCGAGTGGCTTTATCGGCGGATCGATTGCGGCGGGTCTCGTGCGCGCGGGACATCGTGTGACGGGCCTGATCCGCAATCCGGAGCATGCGGCTGAACTGAAGCGCCTCGGCATCGAGCCTGTCGTCGGTACGCTCGACGACCGCGACATGCTGATCGCGCAAGCCAGGGCCGCCGACGCCGTCATCAATGCGGCGAGCAGCGACCATCGCGGCGCGGTGGAAGCGTTGATCGAAGGCCTCGAAGGCTCCGGCAAGCCGTTACTGCATACGAGCGGTTCGAGCATCGTCGGCGATGCGTCGGGCGGCGAACGCGGCGACGCGAAGATCTACACGGAAGACGCGCTACCCGAGCCGACGGCGGACAAGGCGCCGCGCGTCGCCATCGACAACCTCGTGCTCGACGCGGCGAAGCGCGGCGTCCGCTCATCCGTGCTGTGCAACACGCTGATTTATGGGCATGGCGCCGTGAAAGGCAGCGCCAGCGTGCAACTGCCGCGCCTCGTGCGGCAGGCGCAAAAGAGCGGCGTCGTGCGGCACGTGGGCAGCGGCGGCAACATCTGGTCGAATGTTTTCATCGACGACGTGGTCGAACTGTATCGGCTCGCGCTCGACAAGAGCCCGGCGGGCACGTTCTATTTCGTCGAAAGCGGCGAAGCGTCATTCCGCGAGATGACGGAGGCGATCGCCAAGGCAATGCATCTCGGCCCGGCGCAGGACTGGCCGCTCGATCAGGCGATCGACGAATGGGGTTATGAAATGGCGTCGTATGGTCTCGGCTCGAACAGCCGCGTGCGCGGCACTCGTGCGCGTACGTTGCTCGGCTGGCAGCCGAAGCACACGTCGGTGATCGAGTGGATCGGGAACGACATGATGAAAGACGCGTGAAACACGCCTAAAACCGTGCGTAGAACGTTGGCCAGTGCACACGTTGTAAGCCAGGATGTTGCGTATCCGTAAGCTCGAATCGCTAGAATCGGCGATGTTCGATGAGGTTGATGACGACCTCGATCTATCGGCTCGGGCACGGATCATTCAATGTTGCTTGCACTTAATTTCGACTGGCTGACCAATCTGCTCGCGATTCTGTTCGTGGTCGCTTGTTTGTATGACTCTCGTTACGATGAGTATGGGACGCTGACGCTTGCTTCGGGTGCGATGGGGCTTGTGGTGATGGGGATTGAGTTGTTTCTCAGGCCGGCGTTTGAGATGTCGTTGTGAGTTTTGTTTTTTTGGTTTTGTTTTTTTGGTTTTGTTTTTTTGGTTTTGTTTTTTTTGGTTTTGGTTTTTGGTTTTGTTTCGCGGTCGCGGGGTTGGGGTTTGCTGTGGTATTTGCTATGCGATAGCGTGCTTCACTTTGTTGCCCCTTTGTTGCCCCCTTTGTTGCCCCTGTGCGGGCGGCAATTTCTATTGATCGCCTTTCGACCGTTGGGCGGGTTGTCTGGGTTTGCGTTGGCATCCGCGTTGCGTTAGCTCGCTTCAAGCGTCGCCCCTGTGCGGGGCGGCACCTACTTTTCTTT
>NZ_JAGUUD010000112.1:0-26867 GCF_020177535.1 Paraburkholderia sp. XV
TTTGCGGCGGCAAAGAAAAGTAGGTGCCGCCCCGCACAGGGGCGACGCATGAAGCTAGATAACGCATCGCGGATGCCAGCGCAAAACCATAACGCCAATGCCAGCACACCCCAAAAAAGCCCACCGAGCGTCGCAGACAAAAAAACAAAAAAACCAAACCCTTATCGAGTCCTCTCCGCGACAAACGCCTTCACCCGCTCCGCGTCATTCGCCAGCACCACGAACCGCTGCGGCAAATCCTCGATCCCACTGAACGCCGCCGGCCGCTCCGGCTCCCGCTCCAGCGCTTCGCGTATCGTCTCGCCGAACTTGATCGGCTGCGCCGTCTCCAGCACGATCATCGGAATGCCCGCTTGCAGATGCTCACGCGCCACCTTCACGCCATCGGCAGTATGCGTATCGATCATCGTGTCGTACTGCTCGAACACATCGCGGATCGTATCGACACGATCGTCATGGCTGCTGCGCCCCGAAACAAAACCAAACTCCTGCACACGCGCAAAATCGCCGCTCGCCTGCAAATCGAAGCCACCCTTCTCTTCGACATCACGGAACAACTGCAACACACGCGCCGGATCGCGCCCAAGCAGATCGAACACGAACCGCTCGAAGTTCGAAGCCTTCGAAATGTCCATGCTCGGGCTGCTGGTGTGATACGTCTCCGACGACTTGCGCACGCGATAAATCCCCGTCCGGAAAAACTCGTCGAGCACGTCGTTCTCGTTGGTCGCGACCACGAGCTTCTCGACAGGCAAACCCATCATGCGCGCGATATGCCCCGCGCACACGTTGCCGAAGTTGCCCGACGGCACCGTGAACGACACGCGCTCGTCGTTGCTCTTCGTCGCCGCGAAGTAACCCTTGAAGTAGTACACGACCTGCGCCACGACGCGCGCCCAGTTGATCGAATTGACGGTGCCGATCTTCTGCCGCGCCTTGAACGCGTGATCGTTCGATACGGCCTTCACGATATCCTGGCAATCGTCGAACACACCCTCGACAGCGATGTTGAAGATATTCGGGTCTTGCAGCGAATACATCTGCGCCGTCTGGAACGCACTCATCTTCTTGTGCGGCGACAGCATAAAGACGCGAATGCCCTTCTTGCCGCGCATCGCGTACTCGGCGGCGCTGCCCGTATCGCCCGAGGTCGCGCCGAGAATGTTCAGCGTCTGACCGTGCTTCGCGAGCGTGTACTCGAACAGGTTGCCGAGCAGCTGCATCGCCATGTCCTTGAACGCGAGCGTCGGACCGTTCGACAGCTCCAGCAGCGACAGCGGCGCGCCGCCTTCGACACCGAGCGTCTTCAGCGGCGTGATCTGCGCCGCGTTCTCCTCGTCGCGCACGTTGCAGTACACCTGCGCCGTGTAAGTGCGGCGCGTGAGCTCGCGCAGGTCTTCATCGGGAATGTCGTCGCTGAACTTGCGCAGGATTTCGAACGCGAGATCCGCGTACGGCAACGTGCGCCAGCGCGCGAGTTCATCCGCCGAGACCTTCGGGTATTCGTTCGGCAAGTACAGGCCGCCATCCTTCGCGAGACCGCCGAGCAGGATGTCGGAAAACGTATGGCGCTCGCCGATGCCGGCGCCGCGCGTGGAAATGTAATTCATGAGCTAGCCTCTTTACGTGTGTGCGGTGCGTCAGTTCAGCGCTTCCATGCGCAGCTTCGTCACCTTCGACACGACCGTCTTCAGCGCCTCGATGTTCGCGATCGCCGCGTTGACGTTCTTTTCCACCGTCTCGTGCGTAATCAGGATGATGTCCGTCTCGCCCTTCTTCGATACGTCCACCTGCTCCGATTCCTTCTGCAGCAGCGCGTCGATCGAGATGCCCGTGTCGGCCAGAATGCGCGTGATGTCGGCCAGCACGCCCGTCACGTCCGCGACGCGCAGACGCAGGTAGTAGCCGCTCGTCACTTCGTCGATGGGGAGAATCGGCGTGCTCGACAGACGGTCGGGCTGGAACGCCAGATGCGGCACGCGATGCTCCGGGTCGGCCGTATGCAGGCGCGTCACGTCGACGAGATCGGCGACCACCGCGGAAGCCGTCGGCTCCGCGCCCGCGCCCTTGCCGTAGTACAGCGTCGTGCCGACGGCGTCGCCGTGCACCACCACGGCGTTCATCGCGCCTTCCACGTTGGCGAGCAGACGCTTGGCAGGAATCAGCGTGGGATGCACGCGCAGTTCGATGCCGTTGTCGGCGCGGCGCGCGATGCCCAGCAGCTTGATCCGGTAGCCGAGTTCTTCCGCATACTTGATGTCGATCGCAGCGAGCTTGCTGATGCCTTCGACGTAGGCCTTGTCGAACTGGACCGGCACGCCGAACGCGATCGCGCTCATGATCGTCGCCTTGTGCGCGGCGTCGACGCCTTCGATGTCGAAGGTCGGGTCGGCTTCCGCGTAGCCGAGTTCCTGCGCGGCCTTCAGCGCCGTCGCGAAGTCGAGGCCGCGGTCGCGCATCTCCGACAGGATGTAGTTCGTCGTGCCGTTGATGATGCCCGCGATGTACTGGATGCGGTTGGCCGTCAGGCCCTCGCGCAGCGCCTTGATGATCGGGATGCCGCCCGCGACGGCCGCCTCGAACGCGACCATCACGCCGTTGGCGCGCGCCGCCTCGAAAATTTCCGTGCCGTGCACCGCGAGCAGCGCCTTGTTGGCCGTCACCACATGCTTGCGGTTCGCGATCGCGCGCAGCACGAGTTCGCGCGCGATGCCCGTGCCGCCGATCATTTCAGCGACGATGTCGATAGTGGGATCGTCGACGACCGAACCGAAGTCGTCGGTGATTGCGACGGTGCCCGCTTCGCTGCCGAGCGCGGCTGTCGCCTTGGCGGGATTGCGCACGGCAATGCGCGCAATCTCGATGCCGCGGCCTGCGCGTCGGTTGATTTCTTCCTGGTTGCGGCGCAGTACCGTGAAGGTGCCGCTGCCTACCGTGCCGAAGCCCAGCAGTCCAACTTTGATCGGTTCCATGCAGCGTGTGTGTCGAGTGAGAGATTGGTAAATCGGTTGGGGCGCGGAAAATCCGCGCTCAGGCCGCGTGGCGTTTGCGATAGCCGTCGAGGAAGCGCGCGATCCGGTTGATCGAATCGGCAAGATCGTCGACGTTCGGCAGGAACACGACGCGGAAGTGATCCGGCGTCTTCCAGTTGAAGCCGCTGCCCTGCACCAGCAGCACGCGCTCCTCCAGCAGCAAATCCAGAATGAACTGCTGGTCGTTTTCGATCGGATACAGCTTCGGGTCCAGACGCGGGAACATGTACAGGGCCGCCTCGGGCTTCACGCAGGTGACGCCGGGAATCGCCGTCAACATGTCGTACGCGAGTTCGCGCTGCTTGTACAGCCGCCCGCCCGGCGCGATCAGCTCGTTGATGCTCTGATAGCCGCCCAACGCCGTCTGGATCGCATACTGGCCGGGGACGTTCGGGCACAGCCGCATCGACGCCAGAATGCCGAGCCCTTCGAAGTAGTCCTTCGCGCGGCGGCGGTTTTCGCCCGTCAGCCCCGACACCCACATCCAGCCCGCACGATAGCCGCACGAGCGGTAGCTCTTCGACAGGCTGTTGAAGGTGACCGTGAGCACGTCTTCGGACAACGACGCCATCGACGTGTGCGTCTTGCCGTCATAGATGATCTTGTCGTAGACCTCGTCCGCGAAAATGACGAGGCCGTGCTCGCGCGCGATCGCGATCAGGCCGAGCAGCAGTTCGTCCGAGTACAGCGCGCCCGTCGGGTTGTTCGGGTTGATGACGACGAGCGCCTTCGTGTTCGGCGTGATCTTCGCGCGGATGTCGTCGAGGTCGGGCATCCATGCATTCGACTCGTCGCAGATGTAGTGCACGGGCGTGCCGCCCGACAGGCTGACGCCCGCCGTCCACAACGGGTAGTCGGGCGCGGGCAGCAGCACTTCGTCGCCGTCGTTCAGCAGCGCCTGCAAGGCCATCACGATCAGCTCGGACGCGCCATTGCCGATGTAGATGTCGTCCAGCTCGACGCCCACCACGCCCTTCTGCTGCGCGTAATGCATGATCGCCTTGCGCGCCGCGAACACGCCTTTCGAGTCCGAATAGCCCGACGACGTAGGCAGATTGCGGATCATGTCCTGGATGATTTCATCCGGCGCTTCGAAACCGAACGGCGCCAGATTGCCGATGTTCAGCTTGATGATGCGATGGCCTTCCTCTTCGAGGCGCTTCGCATGCTCGAGAACGGGCCCGCGAATGTCGTAGCAGACGTTCAACAGCTTGTTGGATTTGAGTATCGGTTTCACGACGGGCACTTCGTCCTGGGTAAATGAGCGGGACCACCGGGTGAGCGGGACCACGGAGCGCTCGCCCCACGCAGCGGGCAAGCAATGAGACGGGATTGCGCGGCGGGCAGTCCCGGACCGCGCGGCACGGGCCGGACCGGACCGGCAGCAAGCATGATACGGGACGTGGTCGGCGCGCAGCCGACGGGAAGCCGGACAGCCTTTCGGGTGGCGCCTTTCGCCGACGCTTTCCGGGATGCCCGCGGGCATCCGCGGAGCACCCCGCAATGCACCCCGCAATGCACCCCACTGGCAGCGGCGGGCGCGGTCGCCAGCCTTGCGGGCGCGGCTTGTGGCAGCGCGCGAACCTGAAGGGAGCCGCCGGGCGGCTAAAAAGTTATAATTTAGCGGATTTTGACCGACTTCCGCAATGCACCACGCAAGGCTCTGCAAGCCTCACGCACGCGGCGGCAAGCGTTTGCACGGTGTGCACGCGGCAGCAGGCACCGCCCGCGCGCGCGGCGTGCCTGCTGCCGCCGTTCGCGCGGGTGCCCGGAGTCTCGACTGTCCCTGTGGCATTGAACCCGAGCTTGCGCATGCCGGTCGAACCGCGACTGCATGTCTAACGACGACCACGGAAAACCAGTTTGAAATTACACCAGGATTCGAGCGGCGCCCTGAACACCGTCACAGGCTACGGCGCCGGCTATGTCGACATCAATCTCCAACGTCATACGGGCAGCATCATCGTGATGCCGGAAAGCCCCGTCATCAGCTGGGCGGTGTCGTCGTTCGAGGCCCTCTCGCCCGAGCACTTCGCGCTGCTGATCGAGCCCGCCCCGGAAGTCGTCATCTTCGGCAGCGGCGAACGCCTGCGCTTTCCGCATCCGCGCCTCACGGCCGCGCTCGCCGCCCACCGGATCGGCGTCGAGACGATGGACTTCAAGGCCGCTTGCCGAACCTACAACATCCTGATGGCGGAAGGCCGCAAGGTCGCCGCCGCGCTGCTGATCGAAGGCTGAACGCGGCGCCTGCACCCGCTCTCCCAGTGGACGCCCCGGCGTTTTTGGATTGCCTGTCTTGCGGATCAAGTACACTGCGCGGCCCGGCGCCTGAAAACAGGCAACAGCGGGCCGCGAAGCAAGCGGCCAATAGGGGTTGCATAAGGTTGTGTTAAGGACCGCGCACGGACAATGCGCGCCGGCGGGCTGCGCCGCGTCGGCTGCGGCGCAGGTGCGCCACACCCTGCCCGCGGCACGCCGGCAGCGGAATTCGCGCTGCGCGCCTCAACGCGCGCGCCCGCAGCAGGGATGCCGTCCGAACGGAACAAGAAAGAAGCCGCGACAGCGGCGCCGACAAAGGTTGAAAAACACATGAACGACAAGCCGTCCGGGCTGACGCTCAATCGCACGACGGTCCTGCTGCTCGTGCTCACGCTGGCCGTGATCTGGTTCGTGCCGCTCGGCTGGCGCCATCTGCTGCCGAGCGACGAAGGCCGCTACGCGGAAATGGCGCGCGAGATGTTCGTCACCGGCGACTGGATCACGCCGCGCTACAACGGCTACAAGTACTTCGAGAAGCCGCCGTTGCAAACCTGGCTGAACGCGCTGTCGTTCGCGTGGTTCGGCATCGGCGAATGGCAGGCGCGCCTCTACACGGCGCTGACGGGCTTCGCGGGCGTGCTGCTGATCGGCTACACGGGCGCGCGCGTGTTCAACGTCGCGACGGGTTTCTTCGCCGCGCTCGTGCTCGCAAGCGCGCCGTACTGGTATCTGATGGGCCATTTCAACACGCTCGACATGGGCCTGTCGTTCTGGATGGAAGTCACGCTGTGCGCGCTGCTGCTAGCGCAGCGTCCCGGGCTCCCGGCGCGCGAGCAGAGGCTGTGGATGTGGCTCGTGTGGGCGTCGATGGCGCTCGCGGTGCTGTCAAAGGGCCTCGTCGGGCTGATCCTGCCGGGCGCCGTGCTCGTGCTGTACACGGCCGTCGCGCGCGACTGGGCGCTCTGGAAGCGCCTTTACCTCGTGAGCGGGCTGATCGTATTTTTCGCGGTCGTCACGCCGTGGTTCGTGCTGGTGCAGGATCGCAACCCCGAATTCTTCAATTTCTTCTTTATCGTCCAGCAGTTCAGGCGCTATCTGACGCCCGAGCAGAACCGGCCCGGTCCGCTCTGGTATTTCGTGCCCGTGATGCTGGTCGGCTTCCTGCCATGGCTGTCCGTCACGTTCCAGAGCGCGCGTCATGCGCTGCGCATGCCGCGCCAGGCGAACGGCTTTGCGCCCGTCACGCTGCTGTTCGTGTGGAGCGCGTTCATCTTCGTGTTCTTCAGCGCATCGCATTCGAAGCTGCTGTCGTACACGCTGCCCATCGCGCCCGCGATCGCACTCGTGATCGGCATGTATCTGCCCCTCGTCACGCGCGAGCAGTTTCACCGCCATCTGACGGGCTACGCGCTGTTTCTCGTGGCGGGCGGCTTCGGCGCGGTGTTTCTCGGGCGTCTGGGCGACCGGCGCAATCCGAATGCGCTGTACCTGGAATTCCGCACATGGGTGTTCGCGGCGCTCGCGGTCGGGTTTCTGTTGACGCTCGTCGCGATCTGGATCAACCGGCGCAGGCGCAGCACCGCGAACGGCGCGCAGAACGGCCTGCCCGCCGGCGCCATGACCGCCGCGGCGGGCACGGCGAGCGGGAGCGCGACGTCGACGGGCATCGTCGGCGCGGCGACGGCGTTCGGCATCGGCTGGGTGTTGCTCGCGACGATTGCCGGCACGGGCCACGACGCGTTCGGCCGGCTGTCGTCGGGCGCGCCGCTGGCGCCCGACGTCAAGGCAGCGCTGGCCAAACTGCCCGCCGACACGCCGTTCTACTCGGTCGGCGTGCTCGATCACACGATGCCGTTCTATATCGACCACACGATGATCATGGTCGAACATGCGGACGAACTGAGCTTCGGCGTATCCGTCGAACCGCAAAAATGGGTGCCGACGATCCCGCAATGGATCGAGCGCTGGAAGGCCGACCGCTACGCCATGGCGCTGATGTCGCCGGATCGTTACAAGGCCTTCAGCGAGCAGCATCTGCCCATGACCGTGGTCGCACGCGATTCGCGCCGCGTGATCGTCGAAAAGCCGCTTCCCGCCGAAGCGGGCGCCGCGCCGGCTGCCGCTTCAGAGCCACGGCCGCAGCAATGACTTCCTCCCTCACTCGAATCTTCCCTCGATGAACCCGATTTCGCTTTTCTGCATCCTCGCGGGCGTCGCGCTGAACGCGACGGCCCAGCTGCTTCTGAAGGCCGGCACGAACGCCATTGGCCATTTCGACTTCACGATGGCCAACGTCCTGCCGATCGGTTGGCGCATCGCGACGCAGCCGCCCATCGTCGCCGGGCTTGCGTGCTACGTGCTGAGCGTGGTCGTGTGGATCGTCGGGCTGTCGCGTGTCGACGTGTCGATTGCCTATCCGATGCTGTCGCTGGGCTATGTTGTGAACGCGTTCGCCGCGTGGTATCTGTTCGGCGAGGTATTGTCGGCGCAACGCCTGATCGGCATTGGCGTGATCCTGGTCGGCGTGGTGCTCGTCGCGCGTAGCTGAGCGCGTCCGGCCGGGGCGATCCCGGCGTAGCAGAAACGCCCCTGGCAAGCGCGCCGGCGTCTGCTAACGTATTCCAAATTGTTTCGAGCGCTGGACATTGGAGCGGAACTCGCACATTATCGCCGCCGCATTCCGGCGCTGATCAGCCCAAACGCGGCGAATTTAAGCTTAATGAAAGCTAAATGTCGGGCTTCGTTAAGAAAGCAGCCAGTGACCCTTTTTAATATCGAGCAAAACCATCCATGGCCCAGTCATCCGTTCCGTTTTTGCCGTTCGTCCGTCCCGAGATCGATGAAGAAACGATCCAGGGTGTAGTCGACGTGCTCCGCTCCGGCTGGATCACGACGGGCCCGCAAAACCAGGCGTTCGAAAAGGCATTGTCGGAATACTGCGGCGGCCGCCCGGTGCGCACGTTCAACTCGGGCACGGCGACGCTGGAAATCGGTCTGCGCATCGCGGGCGTCGGCGCCGGCGACGAAGTCATCACGACGCCGGCAACCTGGGTGTCGACCAGCAACGTGATTCTGGAAGTGGGCGCGACGCCCGTGTTCGTCGATATCGACCCGGCCACGCGCAACATCGATCTGGATTTACTGGAAAAGGCGATCACGCCGCGCACCCGGGCGATCATCCCCGTGTTCCTGTCGGGCCTGCCCGTCGACATGGACCGCCTCTACGCGATCGCCCGCGCCCACCAGCTGCGCGTGATCGAAGACGCTGCGCAGGCGTTCGGCTCGACGTGGAAGGGCGAGCGTATCGGCAAGCTCGGCGACATCGTGTCGTTCAGCTTCCACGCGAACAAGAACCTGACCTCGATCGAAGGCGGTGCGCTGGTTCTGAACAACGAGGAAGAAGCCGTCCTCGCGCAGAAGTACCGGCTGCAAGGCATCGTGCGCACGGGTTTCGACGGCATGGATTGCGAGTTGCTGGGTGGCAAGTACAACCTGACGGACGTCGCGGCGCGCGTCGGCCTCGGCCAGCTGCAGCATATCGAGCGCTTCAACGCTCAGCGCAAGAAGCTCGCGCGCGCGTATTTCGATGGTTTCGAAGGCGGCGCAGCCGTCAGGCTCGGCATGGGCCTGCCGCTCGCGGACTTCGAGAACAGCAACTGGCACATGTTCCTCGTGACCCTGCCCCTTGCGCGCCTGTCGCTCAGCCGCGCGGGGTTCATGGAACAGATGAAGGAACGCGGCATCGGCACAGGCACGCACTACCCGGCCATCCACCTGTTTTCGCTGTACCGGGCGATGGGCTACAGGGAGGGCATGTATCCGCATGCGGAGCACTATGGCGCGACCACCCTCACGCTGCCGCTCTTCACGCAGATGAATGAAGGCGACGTCGCGCGGGTGTGCCGCGCCGTCAACGAGATTTGCGAACAATACGGCCGATAATCAGGTCAATCAAGCGGTCAACCAAGCGGAAACCCAGCGGAAATGAATCAAACGGACCCACGCCCGGTCACTCCCGAACTCTCGGTCATCATCCCCGTCTACAACGAGGAAGCGGGGCTCGGCGAGCTGTTCTCGCGCCTGTACCCGGCCCTCGACGCGCTCGGCACGGGCTACGAGGTGATCTTCATCAACGACGGCAGCCGCGACCGGTCGGCGGCGCTGCTTGCCGAGCAGTTCCGCGCCCGTCCCGACACCACGCGCGTGATCCTGCTGAACGGCAACTACGGGCAGCACATGGCGATTCTCGCGGGCTTCGAGCAGTCGCGCGGTCAGATCGTCGTCACGCTCGACGCCGACCTGCAGAACCCGCCCGAAGAAATCGGCAAGCTGTGCGCGAAGATGCGCGAAGGCTTCGACTACGTCGGCACGATCCGCATGCAGCGCCAGGACAGCCTGTGGCGACGCAAGGCGTCGCTGGTGATGAACCGGCTGCGCGAGCGCATCACGCGCATCAAGATGACCGACCAGGGCTGCATGCTGCGCGCGTACAGCCGCCATATCGTCGACACCATCAACCGCTGCGGCGAAATCAACACGTTCATCCCCGCGCTCGCGTACACGTTCGCGCAAAACCCCGTCGAGATCGACGTCGCGCATGAAGAGCGCTTTGCGGGCGAATCGAAGTATTCGCTCTACAGCCTGATCCGCCTGAACTTCGATCTCGTGACAGGCTTCTCGGTCGTGCCGCTGCAATGGCTGTCGTTCATCGGCGTGATTCTTTCGATGGGCTCGGCCGCCCTGTTCGTACTGCTGCTGATCCGCCGCTTCATCATCGGCGCGGAAGTGCAAGGCGTGTTCACGCTGTTCGCCATCACGTTCTTCATGCTCGGCGTGATCATCTTCGCGCTCGGCTTGCTCGGCGAATATATCGGCCGGATCTACCAGCAGGTCCGTGCGCGGCCGCGCTATCTGGTGCAGACCATCCTCGAACAGCGCAACGGCGAGCCGGTTGCCGCGCAGCCGCGCCAGTCGGTCGTCCCGGGCGTGCAGCCCGCGCCCGTCACGGGCAACGACCAGGGGCTCATCCGATGAAGCCGCGCGCCGTCGTTTTCGCCTATCACAACGTCGGCGTGCGCTGTCTGCAGGTGCTGCTCGCGCGCGGCGTCGACGTCGCGCTGGTCGTCACGCACGAAGACAGTCCGACGGAAAACATCTGGTTCGGCAGCGTCGCGTCGGTGGCGGCCGAACACGGCATTCCCGTCGTCACGGCCGCCGATCCGAAGAGCCCGGAGTTGCGCGCGCGCGTGGTCGACGCACGGCCGGACTTCATCTTCTCGTTCTACTACCGGCACATGCTGCCCGTCGATCTGCTGGCCGTCGCGCCGCGCGGCGCGTACAACATGCATGGCTCGCTGCTGCCGAAGTATCGCGGCCGCGTGCCGACCAACTGGGCGGTGCTCAACGGCGAAACCGAGACGGGCGCGACGCTGCACGAAATGGCCGCGAAGCCGGATGCCGGCGCGATCATCGCGCAGACGCCCGTGCCCATCCTGCCCGACGACACGGCCGCGCAGGTGTTCGACAAGGTAACCGTAGCCTCCGAGCAGACGCTGTGGCGCGCGCTGCCCGCCCTGCTCAGGGGCGAGGCGCCGCATCTGCCGAACGACCTCGCGCACGGCAGCTACTTCGGCGGACGCAAGCCGGAAGACGGGCGCATCGACTTCAGCCAGAACGGCCAGCAGGTCTACAACCTGATTCGCGCCGTCGCGCCGCCGTATCCGGGGGCGTTCACGGACATCGGAGACACGCGCTTCGTCGTCGCGCGGGCGCGGCTTGCGCCGCCGGGCGCGCCAGGCGGAGATTTGCCGCCCGGCATCCACGTAGGCGATAATGGCTTTTTTGCGACATGCGGCGACGGCCGCGTCATCGTGATCCACGAATTGCGGCATCAGCGCGACGATCAGCACCACAACAGCGAGCGTGTCGTCACCCCCGCCGAATTCACCCAGCTCACTCAATCTTCCCGTAACACATGAAAAAAGTCCTGATTCTGGGTGTGAACGGCTTCATCGGCCATCACCTGTCCAAGCGCATTCTCGAAACTACCGATTGGGAAGTGTTCGGCATGGACATGCAGACCGAACGCCTCGGCGATCTCGTCAACCACGAGCGCATGCATTTCTTCGAAGGTGATATCACGATCAACAAGGAGTGGGTCGAGTATCACGTGAAGAAATGCGACGTGATCCTGCCGCTGGTCGCGATCGCCACGCCCGCTACGTACGTGAAGCAGCCGCTGCGCGTGTTCGAGCTGGACTTCGAGGCGAACCTGCCTATCGTCCGTTCGGCCGTGAAGTACGGCAAGCATCTCGTCTTCCCGTCCACGTCGGAAGTCTATGGCATGTGCTCCGACGAGCAGTTCGACCCGGACGAGTCCGCCCTCACCTACGGCCCGATCAACAAGCCGCGCTGGATCTACGCGTGCTCGAAGCAGCTGATGGACCGCGTGATCTGGGGCTACGGCATGGAAGGCCTGAACTTCACGCTGTTCCGTCCGTTCAACTGGATCGGCCCCGGCCTCGACTCGATCTACACGCCGAAGGAAGGTTCGTCGCGCGTGGTCACGCAGTTCCTCGGCCATATCGTGCGCGGCGAAAACATCAGCCTGGTGGACGGCGGCGCGCAGAAGCGCGCGTTCACGGATATCGACGACGGTATCAGCGCGCTGATGAAGATCATCGAGAACAAGGACGGCGTCGCGACGGGCAAGATCTACAACATCGGCAATCCGACCAACAACTTCTCGGTGCGCGAACTCGCGCACAAGATGCTCGCGCTCGCCGCCGAATTCCCCGAGTACGCGGAAACGGCGAAGAAGGTGCAGCTGGTCGAGACGTCGTCGGGTGCCTATTACGGCGCGGGCTATCAGGACGTGCAGAACCGCGTGCCGAAGATCGACAACACGATGCAGGAACTCAAGTGGGCGCCGACGTCGACCTTCGACGAAGCGCTGCGCAAGATCTTCGAAGCGTATCGCGGCCACGTCGGCGAGGCACGCGCCCTCGTCGAGCAACAGTAAGGGCTTTCGCGCTTGGCTCTGATCGTCCTGAAGATCGATGTCGATACGCTGCGCGGCACGCGCGAAGGCGTGCCGAATCTCGCGCGTATCTTCGACCGCTACAAGGCGCGCGCCACGTTCCTGTTCAGCCTCGGCCCGGACCACACCGGCTGGGCGATGCGGCGCGTGCTGCGGCCGGGCTTTCTGAAGAAGGTGTCGCGCACGTCGGTGGTCGAGCATTACGGCGTGAAGCAGCTGATGTACGGCGTGCTGCTGCCGGGCCCCGACATCGGCGCGCGCGCGCGTTCCGAAATGCGCGCCATCCACGAAGCCGGCTTTGAATGCGGCATTCATACGTGGGATCACGTGTACTGGCAGGACAACGTGCGTTCGCGTCCGCGCGACTGGACCGTCGCGCAGATGCAGAAGAGCCACGACCGCTTTGCCGAGATTTTCGGCATGCCGCCCGTCACGCACGGCGCGGCCGGCTGGCAGATGAACGGCCACGCGTTCGAGCAGATCGACGCATGGGGCATGCAGTACGCGTCCGATGGACGCGGGCATGCGCCGTACTTCCCGGTGGTCGGCGGCCGCACGCTGTCGCATGTGCAGATGCCGACCACGCTGCCCACGCTCGACGAGGTGCTGGGCATCGACGGCATCGACACGCACAACGTCGCCGCGTGGATGCTGAAGCGCACGGAAAACAATCCGCACGATCAGGTGTTCACGCTGCACGCGGAACTCGAGGGCCAGAAGCTTGCGCCCGTATTCGAACAGTTGCTTGCCGGCTGGCGCGCGCAAGGCCACACGTTCGCCACGATGGGCGATTATCACGCCACGCTAGACCGTGACACACTGCCGTCGTACCCTGTGACGTGGGGCGAGATTCCGGGCCGTTCCGGCGAACTGATCGTTCAGCCCGACTAGCCGCACGGCGGCCGGGCATCATTCGACGCATTCGACCCATGTCGAAGCCCTCATTGGCCGAACGCGCGACACGTGCCGAAGCACACCCGGCAGCCCCGAAGAATGCGCTCAGGCGTGCGGCCCGCGCCGCCGCCGACACCGATAACAATCCATAACAACCGGAGGACCTCGTGCCCATCGCAGTCGATCAAGCCGTTCCCGACTTCACCGCCCCGGCTACGGGCGGCGACTTCACGCTGTCCAGCCTGCGCGGCAAGAAAGTCGTCGTGTATTTCTACCCGAAGGACAACACGCCCGGCTGCACGACGGAAGGACTGCAGTTCCGTGACCTGTATCCGAAGTTCAAAAAGGCGGGCGCGGAGATCATCGGCGTGTCGCGCGACAGCGTGCGTTCGCACGATAACTTCAAGGCCAAGCTGGAACTGCCGTTTACCTTGGTATCGGACCCCGACGAAACGCTGTGCACGCTCTTCGGCGTCATGAAATTGAAGAAAATGTATGGCAAAGAAGTACGGGGAATCGAGCGCTCCACATTCGTCATCGATGCGGAAGGCGTGCTGCGCCGCGAATGGCGCGGCGTGAAAGTGCCGGGTCACGTCGACGAGATTCTGGAGGCTGTACAAGCGCTTTGAGGCGCGTTATATTGGGCCGCAATGAGTGCCTGTTCACATACTTTTTTCCGCAGTTGCGCAGCAGATCCCGTCGTCGTTGCCGCTGACAATAAGGCAACGAGGCGGTCCGCGAGGCGCAATGCGACGACCGAAGTCGAGCCGCTTGCCCCGTCTGCCGGGGCGGCGGCTTTTTTCATTGCGCGCAGCAGTTTGCGTCGTTCGCAGCGCACTTTCGTCAAGGAGCCGATCGAAAACCAGGCGAACCGGCATTACTAATCCGACACGCGCCACCGGACGCAAATTGCGGGCGCACGACGCACGACAGTTTGCGGCAGGCGGCGAAGAATTGTGACCCGCTTTACTTGAGGGAAACCATGCCTTTGCCTACCCCACCCAGCAAGCTCGGCAATCTGTTGCCGCCTGACGAATACACGGCGAAGCCTGCAAAGCCTGGTCGAAAACAGGCGTATGAAGGGGAGCAAGCCGCATCGGCCGAATATGGCCGCGCCAACGTCGCCGCACCGATGACGCACGCCGCCAACGCGGCCACCACGCTGCGCCCCGTTCACAACGCCGCCGAGCCCGTTGCCGAAGCCACGCCGTCGCGCGGTCGCAAGTCGAAGCAGACGGCCGCGTTGCTGCAGCCGGTCCCCGCCACGCCTGCTGTCGCCCCCGCGACGGCCGCGCCCGTGGTCGCGCGCGGCAAGGGTTCCGCCGAAGCGCAAGCGCCCGCCGCCACAAGCGCGAGGCCGACCCGCACCGGCACGAAGAAAGGCGCAGCCAGGAGCGCGCAGGTCGAGGTTCGCAAGCTGTTCGTGCTCGACACCAACGTGCTGATGCACGATCCGACCTGCCTCTTCCGCTTCGAGGAACACGACGTCTATCTGCCCATGATGACGTTGGAAGAACTCGACAATCACAAGAAGGGGATGTCGGAAGTCGCGCGCAATGCACGTCAGGTGAGCCGCACGCTGGATTCGCTCGTCGCGAATGCGGGTGACATGTCGGAAGGCATCTCGCTCGCCCGGCTGGGCAGCCGCGAAGCGCTGGGACGCCTCTACTTCCAGACGAAGCTCACGCATATCGAACCCGTCGAAGGCCTGCCGCAAGGCAAGGCGGACAACCAGATTCTCGGCGTCGTGCGCGCGCTGCAGCGTGACCGCGAGGACCGCCAGGTCGTGCTGGTGTCGAAAGACATCAACATGCGCATCAAGGCGCACGCGCTCGGCCTGCCCGCCGAAGACTACTTCAACGACCAGGTTCTCGAAGACAAAGACCTGCTCTACTCCGGCATCCGTCAGCTTCCGCTCGATTTCTGGGCGAAGCACGCGAAGGACATGGAGAGCTGGCAGGACACCAAGACGGGCACCACGTACTACCGCGTGACGGGTCCGCTGTGCGCGTCGATGCTGGTCAACGAGTTCGTCTATCTGGAGCCGCAGAACGGCGAGCCGGCGTTCCACGCGATCGTCCGCGAGTTGAACGGCAAGACGGCGCTCCTGCAGACGCTGCGCGACTACGGGCACCACAAGAACAACGTGTGGGGCATCACGGCGCGCAACCGCGAGCAGAACTTCGCGCTGAACCTGCTGATGAACCCGGAGATCGACTTCGTCACGCTGCTCGGCCAGGCGGGCACGGGCAAGACGCTGGTGGCGCTGGCGGCAGGCCTCGCACAGGTGCTCGACGACAAGCGCTACAACGAGATCATCGTGACGCGCGCGACGGTGCCCGTCGGCGAAGACATCGGCTTTCTGCCGGGTACCGAAGAGGAAAAGATGCAGCCGTGGATGGGTGCATTCGACGACAACCTCGAGGTGCTGCAGAAAACCGACGACGCAGCGGGCGAATGGGGCCGCGCGGCGACCCAGGAGCTGATCCGCTCGCGCCTGAAGATCAAGAGCATGAACTTCATGCGCGGCCGCACGTTCGTCGACAAGTATCTGATCATCGATGAGGCGCAAAACCTCACGCCGAAGCAGATGAAGACGCTCGTCACGCGCGCCGGTCCGGGCACGAAGATCATCTGCCTTGGCAATATTGCGCAGATCGATACGCCGTATCTGACGGAAGGCAGTTCGGGCCTCACGTATGTCGTCGATCGCTTCAAGGGCTGGGCGCACAGCGGGCATGTGACGCTCGCGCGCGGCGAACGCTCGCGGTTGGCCGACTACGCGTCGGACATTCTCTAACGCGCTTTCTTTGCTGTTCAAAAGCCGCTTCCGGTTCGCGCCGGAAGCGGCTTTTTTCTTTGCAGTGCCTTCTTCCGTTCTCATGCGTTGAGCATATCGCTGTCAGCCGAAAACTGACATTTAGCGCGTAAACTTCAAGTAACCCATCAACTTTTCTTGCGAGAGGTCCGCCCGACGGGCTACCATCGGGCATCACCGGCTTCTGGCGGGCGTCAGCGCTCGCCTTCGCTTTCATGCTTCGCCTTGCCCTGTCACTGTTGCTCGTCGCCCTGCTCGCCGCCTGCTCAGGCGCGCCGCAGAAGACCGTGCGCAGTTCGGGCGGGCCGTACGCGTCGTCGGGCGGCGCGTACCGCACCGCGCCGCCGGGCTTCCCCCGTTTCGTCGATCACAGCATCGGTCGCGAGGAAATCTCGATTCAGGCGATGAGCCTCGTCGGCGTGCCGTATCGCTGGGGCGGCAATACGCCCGATAGCGGTTTCGATTGCAGCGGACTCGTGCACTACGTCGTGCAGCGCGCGGCTTCCGTGAACCTCCCGCGCACCACGGCCGATATGAGTTCGCGCGGCGATTCCATCGAGCCCGACGAAATCGCGCCGGGCGACCTGATTTTCTTCAACACGACCGGGCGTCCGCATTCGCATGTCGGGATCTATGTCGGCAAGCTGCGTTTCGTCAACGCACCGTCGACGGGCGGTACCGTGCGGCTCGACTACCTGACCAATCCGTACTGGGCGAAGCGCTTCGACGGCATTCGCCGGGTGGCGCCCGCGTTGAACAAACCGACGACGACGCCATTCGATGCGCCGAGCTACGAAGCCGCGGCGCCTGTCTCGCCAACGCCCGCCGTCGCGGCGGCGGAAGCCGCGCCTAAACCGGCCGCGCCCGACATCGCCGGCGGCGCGTACGGTTCGTCGCGCGGCGCGTCGGGCGCTTACGCCGCGCAGACGCGCGCTCAACCCGCGCCCGTGGCGAGTCAGGGCATCGTCGCACCCGCCGCCACGGCGGCAGCCTCCGTCGATCAGTTCGAACCGCCGCCGCCCGGCATGAGCGCCGCGCAACTGCAGGCGCGCGCGGCGGGCGCCATGTCGCCCACGCCGGTCGCGTCCCCCGTTGCCACGGCAGCGGACGCCACGTCCTCACGCGTCTACGGCGGCGCGGCGCGGCCCGCTTCCGCGCCCGACGCCATCGACGCCGCCGCCGATGCCTACGAACCGCCGCCTCCCGCCGCCGTAGCGGCGCGCCAGGCCCGCCAGGCGCAGATCTCCGGCGACAGCCGGGAATTGGGCGGCGTGCAGATCATGCGCGCGTCGACGGCTTCGCGCCCTGTTCCCGCGCCGACGCAAACCAATGACGACCCGATCGCCGGATTCGCCAACTACTGATTCGGGCCCTGCCCGTTGAGCGCCGATTCACCCGCGCCGCCGCACCTCTGCTATCTTTTGACGATATTTCCCTAACGGCGGGTGACAACGATGGATCTCGGGCTCAAAGACAAAGTGGTTCTGATAACAGGCGGCAGCAAGGGCATCGGACTCGCGTGCGCGCGGGCGTTCGCCATGGAAGGCGCGAAAGTCGCGATCGTGTCGCGCGATCCCGCCAACCTCGCCCGCGCCCGCGAGCAGCTTGCCAGCGAGGGGCTGCATGTCCACCTGACCCGCGCCGATCTGCACGAGCCGCATAGCGCCGCCGACGTCGTCGAGGAAGCGACGAGCGCCGTCGGCCCGATCGACATCCTGATCAACAGCGCGGGCGCCGCGCGCCGCTATGACCCCGAATCGCTCGACGCGGCAGCCTTCAAGGCGACGATGGAAGCCAAGTACTTCCCGTATATCTATCCGCAGCAGGAAGTGCTCAGGCGCATGGCCGAGCGCGTCAAGTCCGGCGCGGCGAAGGAACCGGGCACGATCGTCAACATCATCGGCATGGGCGGCAAGATCGCGAGCGACATCCATATCGCGGGCGGCGCGGCCAACGCGGCGCTCATGCTTGCCACCGTCGGCCTCGCGCACTATTACGCGCGATACGGCATCCGCATCAACGCGATCAATCCGGGCTCGACGTTGACGGAACGTGTCGAAGAAGCATTGCAACTCGAAGCATCGCGCGAAGGAATCGAAGCCGCCGAAGCGCAGGCGCGCGGCGAGGCGCGCGTGCCGCTCGGGCGTTTCGCGAAACCGGAGGAGATAGCGGACGTTGCGCTGTTTCTGGCGAGCCGCCGCGCGAGTTACGTGACGGGCGCGATAGTCCCGATGGATGGAGGCAGCGCGCCGCTGATCTGAACGCGGCGCGCCGTTTTTTAAGCCGCTTTACAGGAAGCGGTGGCCGAGCCACCAGCCGGCCGCCGCGAGCGCGGCCGAAGCGGGAATCGTCAGCACCCACGCCCAGACGATATTGCCGGCGACGCCCCAGCGCACGGCGGACAGCTTCTGCGTCGCGCCGACACCGACGATCGCACCCGTGATCGTATGCGTGGTGGATACGGGGATGCCGAGGAACGACGCGATGAACAGCGTGATCGCGCCACCTGCCTCGGCGCAGAAGCCGCCGACGGGTTTGAGCTTGGTGATCTTCTGTCCCATCGTCCGCACGATGCGCCAGCCGCCGAACAGCGTGCCCAGGCCCATCGACAGGTAACACGCGCCGATCACCCACAACGGCGGCGCGTCGCCTCCCGCCGACGCGTAGCCCGTCGCGATCAGCAGCATCCAGATGATGCCGATGGTCTTCTGCGCGTCGTTGCCGCCGTGGCCAAGGCTGTACAGCCCCGCCGACACGAGTTGCAGGCGCCGGAAACGCCGGTCGACCTTGCTTGGCGGTGTGCGGAAGTAGATCCACGACACCAGCAGCATGAAGAACGAGCCAAGCACGAAGCCGAGCAGCGGCGACACGATGATGAACGTGACCGTCTTCAGCAGCCCGTCCCAGTTGAGCGCGGCCCAGCCGGATTTCGCGAGCGCCGAGCCCACCAGCCCGCCGATCAGCGCGTGCGACGAACTGGACGGAATGCCGTAGTACCAGGTGACGATGTTCCAGCCGATCGCGCCGACCAGCGCGCCGAACACGACGTAGTGATCGACGATGCCGGGGTCGATCGTGCCCTTGCCGACCGTTTGCGCGACTTTAAGATGGAAGATGAAATACGCGATGACGTTGAACGCGGCGGCAAACGCGACGGCCTGTTGCGGCTTCAGCACGCCCGTCGAGACGACGGTGGCGATGGAGTTCGCCGCGTCGTGGAAGCCGTTCATGAAGTCGAAAACGAGCGCGACGACCACGAGCGTCGCGACCGCCCAGATGGCGAGTTGTATCGAATGCATCAGGCGTTTTCCAGCACGATGCCTTCGATGATGTTCGCCACGTCCTCACACTTGTCGGTGATCGACTCGAGCAGCTCGTAGATCGCCTTCAGCTTGATCAGCGTCTTGACGTCGTCCTCTTCGCGGAACAGCTTCGACATCGCCGAGCGCAGCACGCGGTCGGCGTCCGACTCCAGACGGTCGATGTCTTCGCACGCCTTCAGGATCTCGCGCGCCTGCTTCATGTCCGACAGCATGGCGACGGCAGCCTGCACGCGCTCGCAGGTCTTCGTGCAGATATGCGCGAGCTGGCTCGCTTCCGACGTCACCGCCTGCACGTCGTACAGCGAAATGGCCGTGGCGACGTCCTCCATCAGGTCGAGGATGTCGTCCATCGTGGTGATCAGCTTGTGGATTTCGTCGCGGTCGAGCGGCGTGATGAAAGTCTTGTGCAGCAGATCGATGGTTTCGTGCGTCAGTTTGTCGGCCGCTTTTTCGGCCGTTTGCACGTTTTGCTTGTGGATCTCGGCGTCGCCGAGGTTGTCGATCAACAGTTCGAGTTCGTGGCTCGCGGAGACGATGTGCTTCGCGTGAGCGTTGAAGATTTCAAAGAATTTGCCCTCGGTGGGCATGAATCGACCGAACATTGGGGTCCCAGAAAATGGTCACGGTGAGGCTGTCATAAAACCGCAATATTGTACCGTTCCGGACCATTCCGGGTGTGACGCGGCGCCGTGTTTTGTGCGCGCGCGCAACGGCAGGTGCAACCCGGCACCCCCGTTTGCGCAGAGTGTGCTACTCGCCGCCGTAGAAATTCTGCGCGCCCGCAAAATTGTCGAACTTCGTGAATTGCCCATGGAACGTGAGCCGAACGGGTCCGATCGGACCGTTACGCTGCTTGCCGATGATGATTTCAGCAGTGCCCTTGTCGGGGCTGTCCGGGTTGTAGACTTCGTCGCGGTAGATGAACAGGATCACGTCGGCGTCCTGTTCGATTGCACCCGATTCGCGCAGATCGGACATGATCGGCCGCTTGTTCGGGCGCTGTTCGAGACCGCGGTTCAGCTGCGACAGCGCGATCACAGGCACGTCGAGCTCCTTGGCGAGGCCTTTCAGCGAACGCGAGATTTCCGAAATTTCCGTCGCACGATTTTCGCCGGACGATGAGCCGCTCATCAGCTGCAAATAGTCGATGATGATGAGGCCGAGCTTGCCGCACTGGCGCGATAGACGCCGCGCCCGCGAGCGCAGTTCCATCGGGTTCAGACCGCCTGTTTCGTCGATGAAAATCTGCGCTTCGCTCATTTTCTGGACAGCGTGCGTGAGCTTCGGCCAGTCTTCGTCGGTCAGGCGCCCGGTCCGCATGCGGTGCTGGTCGAGCCGGCCGACCGAGCCGAGCATACGCATTGTCAGCTGCGTGCCCGGCATTTCCATCGAAAACACCGCGACGGGCAGACCATATTCGACGGCCACGTATTCGCCGATGTTCATCGAGAACGCCGTCTTGCCCATCGACGGGCGCCCCGCCACGATAATCAGTTCGCCGCCGTGCATGCCCGAGGTCATCCGGTCGAGGTCGACGAAGCCCGTCGGCGTACCCGTCACATCGCTCGGGTTGGCCGTGTGGTACAGCGTGTCGATGCGCTCGACGACCTGTGTGAGCAACGGCCCGATTTCGAGAAAACCCTGCGTGCCGCGCGCGCCGTCTTCGGCAATCGAGAACACCTTCGATTCCGCTTCGTCGAGCAGCTGGCGGACTTCCTTGCCCTGCGGATTGAACGCGTCTGCGGAAATTTCATCGGCCACGGACACCAGCCGGCGCAGCACCGCACGATCCCGCACGATTTCCGCATAACGCCGGATGTTCGCCGCGCTCGGCGTGTTCTGCGCGAGCGCGTTCAGATACGCCAGCCCGCCGACCTCTTCGGCCTTACCGGATGTGGTCAGCGCTTCATAGACGGTCACGACGTCGGCGGGACGCGTCGACGCGATCAGCCTGCCGATGTGCTCGAAAATCAGGCGGTGATCGTAGCGGTAGAAATCGCTTTGCGAGAGGAAGTCGGCAATGCGGTCCCATGCGGCGTTGTCGAGCAGCAGACCGCCCAGCACCGATTGCTCGGCCTCGATGGAATGGGGCGGGACTTTCAGCGACTCGATTTGAGGATCTTTCGACGGTGCGTTCATGGGGTGGAATTATCAGGCAAAGTGAGACGGCGGGATAGCATCCTGAAAATCGAACCGCCGCAGCGCGCGGCAAAGCCGTTGCGGCCAATAAAAAAGGCAGAGGCCGGTTTCCCGGCCCCTGCCCTTACGTCATTGACGCCAGCAACTGCCTGGCGATCTGACTTTCTGTCTGGCTTAGACGTGCTCGCCCAGCACCGACACGGTGACGTCAACCGTGACGTCCGTGTGCAGCGAGACGTGAACCGGATGGTCGCCGACGATCTTCAGCGGGCCTTCCGGCAGACGCACTTGCGCCTTTTCAACTGCGAAGCCTTGCTTGCCCAGTGCTTCGGCGATGTCGGCGTTCGTCACCGAGCCGAACAGACGGCCGTCGACGCCAGCCTTCTGCGCGATCTGAACCGTCAGGCCCGACAGCTTTTCGCCTTGTGCCTGAGCAGCCGACAGCTTTTCTGCTGCGACTTTTTCCAGTTCTGCGCGGCGAACTTCGAATTCAGCAATGGCTTCCTTCGTGGCGCGGCGTGCCTTTTTGTTCGGGATCAGGAAGTTACGTGCATAGCCGTCCTTGACCTTGACGATGTCGCCCAGGTTGCCGACGTTCACAACTTTTTCGAGAAGAATGATTTGCATTCGGATGCTCCTTGTGACGTCGTCCGGTTAGGCCTTGTGCTGATCGGTGTACGGCATCAGCGCGAGGAAACGTGCGCGCTTGATCGCCGTGTCGAGCTGGCGCTGATAGTGGGCCTTGGTACCCGTCAGACGTGCCGGCGTGATCTTGCCGTTTTCGCCGATGAAGTCCTTCAGCGTATCGATGTCCTTGTAGTCGATCTGATCGACGTTTGCAGCCGTGAAACGGCAGAACTTCTTGCGCTTGAAGAGCGGGTTTTGTTGCTGACGACGCTTGTCGAATTTCTTACCAGTCGGGCGGGGCATGTTCAGTCCTTTCCAATGTCCTGCAATTCTGTGATGTGAAACACCAGAGTTCGCGCGTTGCGGCTTTTCTTCGCCAGGAAGCCGGTGAAGAGCGTTTCGACGCCCATTTCAACCCGCTCCAGCTTGCCGCTCGCCTCACCGGCCGCGACCGCCTGCATGATCAGTTCGACGGTTCGGGCAATGCCCGCTTCGACGACCTGCGTGCGGTGTTGCAACGTACAGCCTGCAATCGGAACGCCAGCGGGGGTGTACCGCACTATTTCGCGTTCGACGACGCTCGCCGTGAGTTGCAGCCGGTTCATCGCTTCCTTTTACGGACGCTGAGTGAGTGCGCGCCGCGTGACTCTGATGGCTTAAGGGTTCTGCTTTAAGCCTGCGCTTCCGTCGGCTGCGATGCAGCCGCCTTCTTGGCTTCTTCGCGCTGCACTTCCTTCATCATCGGCGACGGGCCGGTTTCGGCCTTCTTCATCTTGACGATGAGGTGACGCAGAACGGCGTCGTTGAACTTGAACGCGTGTTCCAGTTCGTCGAGCGTGGTCTGGTCGCATTCGATGTTCATGCAGACGTAGTGAGCCTTCGCGAGTTTCTCGATCATGTAGGCCAGTTGGCGACGGCCCCAGTCTTCGATGCGGTGGATCTGGCCACCGTGCGACGTGATCGTCGACTTGTAACGCTCGATCATGGCGGGCACTTGCTCGCTCTGATCGGGGTGCACGATGAATACGATTTCGTAATGACGCATGTTCACTCCTTGTGCTGACTTATGGATAGAAGCCACCCGGGCGTCGAACCGGTGTGGCAAGTGAGAAGCCGAAGAATATAACCTGAATCGGCGCTGTTTGCAAGATAATGCAAGCGCCATTTACGAGATTCGGGCGTGTTTTCAATGATTTAGGGCGGCTGGCGGCACAAAAACACGCCGCCAGCCGCCCTTCGAATGCCCTCGTGCGCCCTGAGTTGCCCTCAGTCGCCCTCAGTCGCCCCCAGCCAGCCTCAACTGCCGGAATAAGGCGCTCCCGGCTCCGCGCCGTGCAGCCGGGCCGTCAGCGCGGCCTGCAACGCCGTCAGCGACTCGGGCGCGGCGTCCGTCACGGCCCACCACATCATGCCGTCGTCGCGCCAGCGCGCCACCGCATAACCGTCCTGCACGATCGCCGCGCCCGGCTTGCCGGCCGCGCGGTCGTCCTCGGGGATCACGTAGACGTCGATCACGTGCTTGGCATGCCGGTACGTCAGCACGGCCACCCGCCGATGTCCCACGTAGTCCAGCCGTCCGCCTGCGAGCGGAAAACCGCTTGCGCTGAGATCCTCGACGGGCGGCGCGTAATCGAGCTTGCCGTTGAACCACGGCTTGACCGTATGCTGATCCGTCGACACCACGTCGATATCGTGCCCCGAAAGCTGCGCGCGCACGTGGCTCGCCACCAGTTCGTCGACGAGCGGCATCGGTTCGCCCGTTCGGTGCAGCGTCACCGCGATGCCCGCGGCGACGAGCGCACAGACCGCGAGCGCGAGACCGCCGCGCCACGCCGCGCCCGTGTGCCAGCCGCCGCTCATCGTGCCGCCCGCGCCCTCGCCCGCCAGCGGGCCGAAGCCGCCACCTTTCGGAAGCTGGGGCAGCCGCACCCAGTCGAACCAGCCTTTGCGCTGCCTCGCACGCGGCTCGGGCCGCAGGTCGCTGTCGCGCGCCGCCCCTTGCGGCGTGGCAAGCCCGGTCGGCGGCAGCGCCGCCATGATCTTCGCGCGCAGTTCATCCGGCGCGCGATAGTAGTTGGCCGAGCGCACCGCGCCCTTCATTGCCCGTACCATCTCGCTTTCCCTCCGGCATGCCTCGCAGCTTTCGATATGCCGCTGCACGTCGCGTGATTGCGGCGGCGTGAGTTCGTGGTCCGCATTCGCATCGAGAAGCGGCCGTGCTTCGTTACAGTCCATCTGGCGCCTCCTGTGCGAGTCCGCCCGGCAACGCGCCGGGAGCGCGCGGCATCCAGCCGCTTTCGGTTTTACGTGGCGTATCGGGCGCGACGCCGGGCGGCGCCCCGCTGCCTGCGTGCGCCGAACGGGACGGCCCCTCGGTTCTGGCCGATGCGCGCATGGCTGGCCGCGCGCCCGGCACATCGTCCGCCCCGTCCGGCGGGCGCTGCGCGGCGCTCCCATCGCGCGCGCCGCCTTTCGGCCGCGGGCTGCCCTTCGATTGCAACGACGTCAACGCCGTCGCGAGCTTGCGCCGCCCTCGCGCGAGCCGCGACATCACGGTGCCGACGGGCAGATCCGCAATCGTGGCGATCTCGCGGTAGCTCAACTCTTCCAGTTCCCGCAGGATCAGCACCTCGCGGTATTCGACAGGCAGCATTTCCAGCGCCTCGTGCACGAGCCGCGTGTTTTCATCGCGGATCAGCAGCGCTTCCGGGTCGGGCGAGTTCGCGCTCCAGCCTTCGAACGTCTCATCGTCGAGGTTCTCGTCGAACTCGATCGCCGCGTTGACGCCGCCCGAGCGCCTGCGCCATTCCGTGTACCACGTGCGCCGCACGATCGCGAGCAGCCAGGGCCGCGCGGTCTCGCCGTGGAACGTGTCGAAGAAACGGTAAGCGCGCATGAACGCTTCCTGCACGACGTCGTCGGCGTCGTGTCCGTTGCCGCACAGCCAGCGCGCAAGGTTGTACGCGGCATCGAGATGCGGCAGCGCCATCTGCTGAAAGCGCAGACTGCGCGCGGCCTCGGCGCGCGCGTCGCCCCCAGCATGTTTTCCGGTCTCATTCACCGATCGCCTCCAGGCTTGCCCAGACTTCACGGCTGCAAAACCCGTCTCGCGTCCAGTTTATTCCCGGTTTTCGCACCTGCCGTGAAAATAAAGCGGGAATAGAAAGCATGGCCTCGCGGTACAGCAAATGAGTCACTCACTCGCGAGGCGAACCATGCACAGCAATCTGAAATGTCTGAAACGGCGCGATTTTCTGCGCCTTGCGGCCGTCGGCGGCGCGGCATTTGCATCCGCGTTGCCCGGCTTCACGTATGGACGCGACGACGATTTCTACTTCGTCCAGTTGTCGGACGCGCATTGGGGCTTTGAAGGCCCCGGCGTGAATCCCGATTCGAAAGGCACGCTGCCGAAGGCGATTGCAGCCGTCAACGCGCTGCCGTCGCCGCCCGATTTCGTGATCTTCACGGGCGACCTGACGCACACCACCGACGACAGCGCGCTGCGCCACGAACGCATGCGCCAGTTCCAGCAGATCATCGCGCAACTGAAGGTGAAGCCGTTGTATCTGATGCCGGGCGAGCACGACGCGAGCCTCGATGCGGGCGCGGCGTACAAGGAGCACTTCGGGCAGACGCACTACACGTTCGATCACAAGGGCGTGCACTTCATCACGATCGACAACGTATCGGACCCGGCGGGCCGCGTCGGCGAGCAGCAGATCGCGTGGCTCGCAGCCGATATCGACAAGCAGCCGCAAGACGCGCGCATTGTCGTCTTCACGCACCGGCCGCTGTTCGATCTCGCGCCGCAATGGGACTGGGCGACGCGGGACGGCGCGCAGGTGATCGACGTGTTGAGCCGGCGCAAGAACGTGACCGTGTTCTATGGCCACATCCATCAGGAGCATCACATGGTGACGGGCAACATTGCGCATCACGCGGCGCGTTCGCTGATGTTTCCGCTGCCGGCCGCGATGTCGCAGCCCAAGAAGCTGCCGGTACCGTGGGACGCGTCCGCGCCGTATCGCGGGCTGGGCTGGCGGCAGGTGCAGGTCGCGAGGCCATCGGGTGCGCTTGCGCTCGATGAAATGCCGATCAGGACGTCATAACGGGGAGACCGCCATGCAGACTTTTGCAGTCGACAGCAAGCGCCGCCGGCTGTTTACGCTGGTCGCGATGGGCGCGGTGCTGACCGCCGCGGGACATTTCGACGTGCGCGCCGCCGAGCCGCGCGTCATCAAGGTCAGTGCGCGCAAGTTCGTGTTCACGCCGAATCAGATCAAGCTCGCGCCGCATGAGAATGTTGTGTTTGAGCTGACCGCGGTGGATACCGTTATGGGGTTCGCTATTCCGCAGTACAACGTGCGGGTTGATGTGCCGCCTGGGGCTGTGGTGCGCCTGCCGGCGCAGGCCGGTCCCGCTGGGACTGTCGATTTTTTGTGCGACATCTTTTGCGGGTCGGGGCATGAGACGATGAATGGGACGATTGTGGTTGGGTAGGGGTTCGGTTTATTTGGTTTTCGTTTGGGGCTTGCGGCTATCTGCGATGCGCTTTGCCTTCGCTAAGGTCGCGTGCGCGCTTAAGTGTTACGCCTTTTGCGGCGCGGGCGACGGTGTTCGGGATTTTTTCTCTTGCGATGGCTGCTTTGTTTTGTCGTACCGACGTTTCGGTATGCTTGCTTTTTCGCTGGCATCCGCGATTCGTTAGCTCGCTTCAGGCGTCGCCCCTGTGCGGG
>NZ_JAGUUD010000113.1:0-26848 GCF_020177535.1 Paraburkholderia sp. XV
GGCGGCAAAGAAAAGTAGGTGCCGCCCCGCACAGGGGCGACGCGTGAAGCACGAAAGCAAGTCGCGGATGCCAGCGCAACGGCCGAACCCAGAACCCAGAACCCAAACCCCAAAACCAAAAACCAAAAATCACGCGCGCCCGAGCAAGGGCAGAAAAAAACCCTTAGACGGTCAGTCCTCCATCGACCACTACACACTCCCCATTCGTATAGCTAGCCGCATCAGAAACGAGATACAACACAGTCCCTGCCATTTCAGCCGGCTCCCCATGCCGCCGCAGCGGAATACTATTGACCCATTGGTCATAGATATCCTTATTCTCGAACAGCGCACCAGCAAACCTGGTCCTGGTCAACCCAGGCAAAAGCGCATTAACCCGAATCCCCAACGGCCCGCATTCCCTGGCAAACGCCTTGGTCATATTGACGACAGCCGCCTTGGTAATCGAATAAATCCCTTGCATATCGCCAGGCCTTAGCGCGTTGACAGACGCCGTATTGACAATCGCGCCGCGTCCGCGCTCTCTCATCAACTTGCCCGCTTCCACCGACATAAAAAAGTACCCACGCACATTCACCTCGACAGTCTTGTTATAAGCAGCAAGATCCGTATCAAGAACATGCCCAAAGTAAGGATTCGCGGCAGCGTTATTCACGAGAATATCCAGCCGCCCATATTTCTCGCGAATGTGCGCGAACGTCGCCGCAATATCCTCCATACGCCCGATGTGACACGCAAATGCTTCGGCGCGTCCGCCCGCCGCGCGGATATCCGCCGCGACACGCTCGCATTCTTCGAGCTTGCGGCTCGACACAATCACATGCGCGCCCTGCTGCGCAAGCAGCCTGGCAATCGCCTCGCCAATGCCGCGGCTCGCGCCCGTCACGAGCGCAATGCGGTCCGTCAGGTCGAAAAGATTCGTACTCAAGGTTGTCTCCTTCATGTTCTCGTCGATGTGTGTGTTCGAAGCTCACGCGATCAGCTCGGCGGCAAGTCGTGCGAGCGGCTCGACCATCGCGCCAACCTCATGCGCCTGCGCACTCGATGCATTGCCTTGCAGCGCGCGCGCCTTGACACCCTGCGCAATCGACGCGAGCCGGAAGAAGCTGAACGCCAGGTAGAACGGCCAGTGATCGATCGCAGGCAACCGGCGCAACGCGCAATACTGGGCGACGATCTCTTCCTCGTCGGGCACACCCAGGACCGCGCGATCCTGTCCGCGCAACCCTGTGATATGACCGCGGGCGGGAAGCCGCAAGCACATGCAGAAGTACGCGAGATCGGCGAGCGGATTGCCGAGCGTCGACAGCTCCCAGTCGAGAATCGCGCGTACGTGTGGCGCGTCGTGCGCGAAGATCAGGTTGTCGATGCGAAAGTCGCCATGCACGAGCGATGCGCGCAGTTCATCGGCAGGGCAGTGCGCCGGCAACCAGTCGATCAGCGCTTCCATCGCATCGATGCGTCGCGTTTCGGCAGCGCGGTACTGCTTTGTCCAGACGCCAATCTGACGCTCGAAGTAATTGCCCGCGCGTCCGTAGTCGGCGAGTCCCACTGCTTGCGGATCGACGTCATGCAACGCTGCAAGCGTCCTCACGATCGACGCGTAATAGTCGCTCCGTGCGCCGCGCTCCAGTTCGGGCAGCGCCGGGTTCCAGAAGATGCGGCCGTCCTCGTAGCTCATCACGTAAAACATGCTGCCGATTACATCGCGGTCCTCGCACAGATGCCAGGCGCGCGCGACCGGCACGGGCGTATCGCCGAGCGCGCTCAGCACACGGAATTCGCGGTCGACGGCATGCGCCGATTTCAGCAGCTGTCCGGGCGGCTGGCGGCGCAGCACGTAGCGGCCGCCTGGCGCGTCGAGCAGATACGTCGGATTGGACTGCCCGCCTGCGAATTTCGTCGCGCGCAGCGGGCCGCGAAAGCCCGCGACGTGTTGCTCCAGGTAGCGTGCCAGGCGGTCGAGGTCGAGCGTGGTGTCGTGGTGATCGCAAGTCATGTCGTTCGATGCGTGATGCCCCGGATTAGCCATAGGTCTGAAAGGCGCTGCGCTGCGGATCGTCGAGATGGCCGATGCCGTTGAAGCTCGACAGATGCAACGAGTCGCGATTGAAGAAGTAATGACTGACGCTGCTGTTGCGAATCTGCATGTTGAGCGCGATGGCCGTGGCGGCGGGCGCCTGTAAGGCCTGCTGGGTCAGCGCAGCGATCACGCCACCGGAACTGACGACCAGCACGCGCTGGCCGCTGCCTTGCTGGATCGCGGCGCGGGCATCGACGACGCGTTGCTGGAACGCGGCCCAGGTTTCGGGCGCGCGGCCGTCGAGCGCGCCTTCCGTCCACAGTTGCAGGACCTCGCGCAAAGCCTTGAAGAAATCGCGCGGACTGCGCGTGGCGCGTTCGGCCAGTGCGCTGTGCTCGTCGCCGAGCGCGCGAAACAGTGCGTGGAAGTCGTATTCGTCGAGACCGGGATGGATCTCGCAATCGATGCGGGGCACACCGAGGCCACGCCGGATCGCGTCGACGGTCTGCGCATGGCGGCGCAGGGTGCCCGTCATCACGCGGTCGAACGCCATATCGCGCTGCGCGAAGTATTCGCCCAGCCAGATGCCTTGCTGCTCGCCTACGTCTGAAAGCTGGTCATAGTCGTCGGCGCCCAGAGACGCCTGGCCATGCCGTACCAGATAGAGTTCCGCCATCGCTGCTTCGCCCTGGAAGAGGTGAAGCCAGCTTAGCCAAGCTCGATGTATTTATAAAATTTATTTACTGAATCAGTCGCCATACATTACAGTGATGGTGGCCGCCTGTTGAATCGCAACTAACTGTCAACCTCCGCCAACCCCCGCCTTCTCCGCGGCGCGCGTCAGAGGCAGCGCGACACGCCTGCTCCGCGCGTGACGCCGCACGTCATCAGTCACCCGGCGCGTAGTCGGCTCAACGGTTGCCGTCAAGCAAATCGTTGAGGATCGTGTCGAATTCGGATTGGGCGTCTTCCAGTTCCTGCAGCGCGGCGTCGAAAGTCTGCAACGCGATCTGAGATGGACGGCCGCTGCCGTCCGGCGGGAATTGCGACTGCAGCGCGGCGAATGCCGTCTGCACCTGTTTCGTTGCGTTCAGAACGCGCTCCATGGCGCGGGTTTCTTCGGCTCGCGCTGCTGCGTGGTCCATGCCAATGCTCCGTGATTCATCATGCCGTGACGGCGAGGCGCTCACTATGCCACGACTCGCCGCGCATTTCGCGCCGCGCGTCGCAGGGTTCAACTCAAGGGCAAGCCGCCGTTCGCCTTCACCTCGCGCAGCGACAGCGACGATTCCACCGAAGTCACACCCGGCAAGCTGCGCATCTCGTCGCGCATGAACGTGCCGTAATCGTCGAGATCGCGCGCGACCACTTGCAGCACGTAATCGGCGCTGCCCGATACGTTGTGGCACGACAGGATGCGCGGAATGGCCAGCACCTCGCGCTCGAAGCGCGTCGCCGTGGCGCGGTCGTGCACGGCAAAGCGCACGTATACGAACGCGACGACGCCATATCCGAGCGCCGGGCGCGACAGCATCGCGCGATACCGTTCGATAACCCCGTCGTTTTCGAGGCGCTTGAGGCGTCGCGCGCAGGGCGTTTCGCTCAGACCGACGGTTTCGGCGAGTTTCGCGTTGGACATCCGGCCGTCCGCCTGCAACGCGGCGAGGATGGCGCGGTCTGTTTTGTCGAGTTCGATCATGTTTGGCGGAAACCTTTAGCGTAGAGGCATATTTTAGGGCAATTCTCTAATTCATAATGTTTGGTGGTAGTAAAACGCCAATATTCGCTACTCGCTCGAATGCATCATGAATGCCTCGAAACGTGAGGTTCCCATGATTTCCGCTCATCTTCTGATCATGTATGTCACCGCTCTCGTCGTGGTGTTTGCGCTGCCCGGACCGGACATGGCGCTCGTGCTGCAGACGAGCATCGGACGCGGCGCGCGCAATGGTTTCGCCGCCGCCGTCGGCCTAGGCCTGTCGCGCGCGACGCATGTCACGCTGTCCGCGTGCGGCGTCGCCGCGCTGCTGCGCAACGCGCCGTGGCTCTACGAAGTCGTGCGCTACGGCGGCGCGATCTATCTGGCGTGGGTAGCCGTGCAGATTTTCCGCTCGCCCATGTTCGCGCTGCCGTCGAATGGCGCGCAGGCAGGCGACGACGGCGCGTTGCGGACGGCGTTCGTCAAAGGGCTGTTCACGAATCTGCTGAACCCGAAGGCGCTGCTGTTCTGTTCGGTGCTGTTGCCGCAGTTCGTGCGCCCGGAAGCGGGGCCCGTCGCATGGCAGATGGTCGAACTAGGTGTCGTGCTGGTTGCGCTGGGCGCGTGCTTCGACGCCGTCTATGCGATCGGCGCCGCGCGGATCGCTGGCTGGGTGCGCGCGCATCCGCTTGCGCAGTCTGTGCAGCGCTGGACGTTCTCCGCCGCGCTGATCGGTTTCGCGCTGCGCCTGTCGCTCGATTGACGGGCCTGTGACGCGCCCGCGTCGAGCGGGCTTATTTGCGGATCATCGCCGCGCGTTCCGGCTTCTGGTCGATGACCTTGCGGCGATGCTTGTCTTTCATCTTCTTCCAGCCTTTGCATTCCTCCTTCGTGCGCAGGCAGCCAATGCAATATCCGGTCTTGCTGTCGAACTTGCAGATGTCGATACAGGGCGATTTGACACTCATGCTGGCGTGCTCGCGATCGTTTGAATGGAGGATGAAAGGTCAATGTCGCATGGCGCGCCGGCGGCAGGCAAAGTGATTGTGTTAATAAAGGCGATAGACTGCACGGCCAAAGCCGTGTCGCCGTATGTCGTCGTATTGACCGATCACCTCAATCCCGCCGATGAAGACCCTGTTGCTCTACGTTATGACCGCGATCGCCGAGATCGTCGGCTGCTATCTGCCCTGGCGCTGGCTCAAGGACGGCGGCCCCGCGTGGCTGCTGTTGCCGGGCGCGTTGAGCCTTGCGCTGTTCGCATGGCTTCTGACCTTTCATGGCGCGGCGGCGGGCCGCGTCTATGCCGCATACGGCGGCGTCTATGTAGCGGTGGCGATCCTCTGGCTATGGTGCGTCGACCACGTGCGTCCGAACGCATGGGATCTTGTGGGCGCCGCGCTGACGCTGGCCGGCATGGGCGTCATAGCGTTCCAGCCGCGCGTCTGACTGGCGGTGGGCCGCGCCTTATCCACGCCGACGCCCACGCCCAGGCTCGAGCCGCGATGCGCGAAACCCGGCTGATCCAGTTCGCGCATTACTCGCCAATAGGTCCCTTCAACTTTAGCTGTTGGGCTTGCCGAGGAAATCGAGCTTGCCGAGTTCGACGCCGTTATGACGCAGGATGTCGTACGCCGTCGTGACGTGGAAATAGAAGTTCGGCATCGCGAAGCCGAGCAGATAAGACAGGCCGCTGAACTCGACCGGGCCGGTGCGCATCTTCAGCGTGACGGTGCGCGTCTCCGAGCCGTCGATCTGCGCCGCGTTGAACTCCTTCAGATAATCGATCGTTTTCTGAATGCGCGCGTGCAACTCGTCGAAGGTGAACTCCACGTCGTCGAATTTGGGCGCTTCGACACCGGCCAGCCGCGCTGCGCAACCCTTCGCGGTATCCGTTGCGATGTGCACCTGACGCGCCAGCGGGTGCATGTCCGGAAAGAGACGGGCGCCCGTGAGCACCGACGGGTCGATCTGTTTTTCTGCCGCGTGCGCCTGTCCCTTACCGAGAATGGCCTGCAGGTTCGTCAGGCCGCGGATCAGCACGGGGATGGATGCCTGAAACATCGAGATGGTCATGGAGGGTCCTCGAATTCTTGGGGTTCCGCGCGCTCTCTGGCACGCGGTCGCATAGCGTAACGCAACGGCGTAAAAGCTGCTGGAGCAGCGTAACCCCGATTGATCCATGCCGGAAGCTAGCCGATCGGCCAGGTGTCGCACGCGCTGGAACTGTGTTCGAATGGATTGGTCGGACGGATGTCGTGGCTTCGCATCAGTCGCCGCAACCATGCTGGATAAGACGGGGCGCGCTAAAGCGCTCACGTCGACACAGGGAGAATCGCAACCATGTCGAAGCATCCATTGCCCGGCAGCGAGCGCAAGCTCGCGCCCGGTTCGAAGGTGATCGCGCAGTGCGATCCGTCGGAAACGATTCAGGTCGTGGTCGTGCTGCGCCGCAAGGACGAGCAGCAGTTCGCCCAGATGATGAAAAAAATCGAAGCGGGCGCCGCGGATGCAAAGCCGCTCACGCGTGAGGAACTCGAACAGCGCTTTGGCGCTTCGGCGGAAGACCTTGCAAAACTGAAGGCATTCGCCGCGCAGCACGGGTTTACCGTCGTGCGTGAAGACCCGTCGGCGCGCACTGTCGTGCTGAGCGGCAAGATCGATCAGTTCCAGAAGGCGTTCGACGTTCAACTGCAGCACTACGAGCATCAATCGATGGGCCAGTTTCGCGGCCGCACGGGCGCGATCAGCGTGCCCGACGACCTGCATGGCGTCGTCACGGCCGTGCTCGGTCTCGACGATCGCCCGCAGGCGCGGCCGCATTTCCGCATTCGCCCGCCGTTCCGGCCGGCGCAGGCGCAACAGGCATCGTCGTTCACGCCGTTGCAACTCGCTTCGCTGTACGGGTTTCCGCAGGGCGACGGCAACGGCCAGTGCATCGGCATCATCGAACTGGGCGGCGGCTATCGCACGGCCGACCTCGACAACTATTTTTCGAGCCTCGGTGTGGGCTCGCCGAAAGTCGTCGCCGTCGGCGTCGACCAGGGTGGGAACCATCCTTCTGGCGACCCGAACGGACCGGACGGCGAAGTCACGCTCGACGTCGAGATCGCCGGCGCCATCGCGCCGGGCGCGACGATTGCCGTGTACTTCACGACCAACAGCGACGCGGGCTTTATCGACGCGGTCAGTCGCGCGGTGCATGACAAGACTAACAAGCCGTCGGTGATTTCGATCAGTTGGGGCGCGCCGGAAAGCGTGTGGACCGCGCAGTCAATGAACGCGTTCAACGATGTGCTGCAATCGGCGGCGGCCGTCGGCGTGACGGTCTGCGCGGCATCGGGCGACAGCGGCTCCGGCGACGGCGTGGGCGACGGCGGCGACCATGTCGATTTCCCCGCGTCGAGCCCGTACGTGCTGGCGTGCGGCGGCACCAGCCTGCAAGGCTCGGGGCAAACGGTCTCGCGCGAAGTGGTGTGGAACGACGGCGCGAACGGCGGCGCGACGGGCGGCGGCGTGAGCGGCATGTTCCCCGTGCCGGCGTGGCAGGAAGGGCTGTCCGTCGCGGGCGCGCAAGGCAAGCGGGCGCTGACGGGCCGCGGCGTGCCGGACGTGGCGGGCGACGCGTCGCCGCTCACCGGCTACGACGTGATCGTCGACGGCAACAACACGGTGATCGGCGGCACCAGCGCTGTCGCGCCGCTGTGGGCCGCGCTGATCGCGCGCATCAACGGCGCGAAGGGCGTGCCCGTCGGCTTCGTCAATCCGAAGCTGTACAAGGCGGCGGGCGCCTGCAACGACATCACGCAGGGCAACAACGGCAGCTATGCCGCGACGACCGGCTGGGATGCGTGCACGGGATTGGGCAGTCCCAATGGTGTGAAGGTGGCAGCGGCCTTATAGTTTGAAGAGAGTTTGAAGAGCGGGCGCTCGCGGCTCGGGCGCCGTGCTTTTGGCGGCGATCAACGCATCGCAACAGTGGGCAACATATACAGGCATTCGATGGAGCGATCATGACGAATACAGAATCAGCTTCCGGCAGTTTGCAGTCGCCTCACAATTCACACGCCGGGCAGGAAGCCTCTGCTGCGAGCGCGTCCCACAAGCCCGGCGATCACCCGTTCTTCGATCCCGTCGCATACGGCAACGGGCCCGACGACTCGGTCACCGACATCAGCGAAAGCGCCGCGATCACGAAGCATTCCATCACCATCGGCGGCAAGAAGATCAACTACACGGCAACGGCCGGCCATCTGGTGACAGTCGATCCGTCCAGTTCGCTGCCGAGCGCGAAGATGTTCTACGTCGCGTTCACGCAGGACAACCAGAAAGAAGAGAGCCGTCCCCTCACGTTCTTCTATAACGGCGGGCCGGGCTCCTCGTCGGTGTTCGTGCTGCTGGGGTCGTTCGCGCCGCGCCGCATCAAGACGTCGATGCCGAGCTTCACGCCGCCCGCGCCGTATCAGATGGAAGACAACCCGGACAGCCTGCTCGACAAGAGCGACCTGATTTTCATCAACCCGGTCGGTACCGGTTACTCGGCCGCCGTCGCGCCGCGCAAGAACCGCGATTTCTGGGGCGTCGATCAGGACGCAGACTCGATCAAACAGTTCATTAAGCGCTATCTGACGAAGAACAACCGCTGGAATTCGCCGAAGTTTCTGTTCGGCGAATCGTATGGCACGGCGCGCAGTTGCGTGCTCGCCTACAAGTTGCATGAAGACGGCGTCGATCTGAACGGCATCACGCTGCAATCGTCGATCCTCGATTACACGCAGGCGGGCAACCCCGTCGGCGCGCTGCCCACAGCCGCCGCGGACGCGTGGTATCACAAGAAGCTCGGCGTCGCGCCCCGGCCCACGGACCTTGGTCAGTTCGTCGAAGAGGTCGCGCAGTTTGCGCGCACCGACTACCTGAACGCGCTGCGCAAGTTTCCGACCACCGACAGCGCCGTCGTCGAAAAGCTGAGCGAGTACACGGGCATCGACAAGGCCACGCTGCTGGCGTGGAGCCTCGACATAGCCGGGTACGACAGCCGGGGCAATTCGCTGTTCCTGACCACGCTGCTCAAGTCGAAGGGGCTTGCGCTCGGCGCCTACGACGGCCGCGTCACGGCGATCGAAACGGGCATCGCGGGCAAGATCGATCCGAACTCTGGCGGCAACGATCCGACCATGACGGCCGTCACGGGCGTCTACACGACGATATGGAACGTCTATCTGAACGAACAGTTGAAGTTCACATCGAACTCGGCGTTCACGGATCTGAACGATCAGGCGTTCAAGTTCTGGGACTTCGGCCATATCGATCCGACGGGCGAGCAGAAGGGCCTCGACAGCAAAGGCAACATCATTCTCTACACGGCGGGCGATCTCGCTGCCGTGATGGCCCTCAACGTCGATCTGAAAGTGCTGTCGGCGAACGGGTTCTATGACTTCGTCACGCCGTTCTATCAGACCGTGCTCGATCTGCAGCAGATGCCGCTGCTGAGCCAGCAGGTGCGCGACAACCTGTCCGCGCGCTTCTATCCGTCGGGGCATATGGTGTATCTCGACGGGGGCTCGCGCACCGCATTGAAAGCCGATCTCGCGGCGATGTACGACAAGGCGGTGAGCAATACGGAAGCGCTCGGGCGCGTGCGCGCATTGCAGGCGCTGACGGCCGCCAAGATGCATTGAGCGAGTTTGTTTTGACGCGTGTCATGGCCGCGCTTTCGTGCGTCGGCAAGACGCCGCGGCGAGGGCATCGCAGCGCCATGGCGATGCCCTCGATGCCGCCGGCATCGAAAAAGTGAAGCGATTCAATCTGGCTGTATTTACGTCATGCGTCCCGGATGTGTTTTAATTGCCCTGCGAATTAACTCTTCCGCGCTACTAAAAGGCGCGCTGATTAATGAACGAAGGGAAGAAGAACGCGCTCGAGCAGGCGCACAGCATCAGTCGGATCGAATCGACCATCGGTGACGCGGGCCGCGTCACGGGGCTCGCGCGAACGATGCGCCTGCGCGCCATGGCGCTCGTTGCCGTGTCGGCGGGCTTGTATCTGCATGCGTCGGCGTCATTCGGACAAGACGCGTCGATGCTCGACGAGCGCGTCTCGCAGCAGAACATCGCCACGACGATATGCCGGCCCGGCTACGCCGACACGGTTTCGCCACCGTTCGACGACATGATGGAACTCAAGGACCGGATGCTCGCCGAACGCGGCATCGATGCCGGGCACGGCGCGCGTTACGCGCTGGACCGGCGCGTGCCGATCTTGCTGGGCGGATCGCCGGATGCGCAGGACAACCTCGATCTGTTGCCTTGGGGCGGACACAAGGGCGAGCGTCGCAAGGCGTTGCTGACGGCGAAGCTCAAGCGTTGCGTGTGCGAAGGGCGCATGTCGCTGGGTGAGGCGCAAGCGGCCATCGCCGGGAACTGGTCCGCACATTATGCGGGCTTCGGTAGCGCGCCGTGCGGCGGCGACAGCGGCGTCGCGTCGATCGGCAGCGATGGTCCCTGAGCCTGGCCGCAAAATTCACCGGCACGTTCAATCCGCTTTCCTCGTGGCCGCGATGCGCGGCCAACCGTCACATTCTGGAGAATCAACATGAAGCAATCATTCATCGCTGCCGTCGTGGCCGCGCTTGGCTGCATCGGGGCGAGTCATGCCGCGTTGGCCGCATCGTCGCCATGTGGCAAGGACGACGCGTTGCAGATTCGCGGCGACACGCCGGGTGCGATCAGCTACGACGTGTACCGTCAGTTGCGCCCGCTCGACGCGCATCGTCTCGCGCTCTTTCAGGACGCCGGCACCGTGAAGCGTTTGGCTGACGGACTCGACGTTTGCGAGATCGCCGATGACGGCGTAGCCGATCCTTCCGCCGTGCTCGTGCATGTGCCGCAAGGCAAGATGGCCTGGTGGGTCAGCTCAGCGAACGTCGAGAACGCAGACTGAGTTCGGACCGGGCTTGCGGACCACGCGCGGGTGCCGTGTGTCGCCTGCGTTGCTGCGGGGCACGTTTCTGGCTACGCTGAAGGTCGAAACAATAACGAAACAGCACAAAAACAGCACGGCTTCGAAGTCCGGCATGCAGCGCCGACCCGGCCAGCGGCATGACCACCATCAACTGAGAGCGTGGCGCGTATGAAGATCATCGTGTGGAATATTCCCGAGACTTGCTCCGAGCAGGAAGTACGTGATTTTCTCGGCCACGAACTCGGTCACTATGCAAAAGACATCGAGGTGTTCGAGCAGGGCACGTCGAACGCGTACGCGAAAGTCGATGTCGAAGCGGACGAAGCCTATGTCGCCGAGGTTATTGCGCAACAGTTCAACGGCAAGCAGCTGGATGGCGTGCCGCTGCAGGTGAGCGCCGTGCCGTTCGGGGGCGACGAAACGCCACCGCGCAAGTAGTCGGCACGGCCGCGCGTTCAATCGAATGGCGTATAAGGCAATGCGCGCTTGTGATGCGTGCTGTCGTAAAAGCGCATGACGGTGTCGAATACCGCGTCGCTCACCGGCATGCCTTCGAGAAAATCGTCGATGTCGTCGTAACGGATTCCGTAGGCGTCCTCGTCCGGACGTTGAGGGCGCAACATTTCGAGGTCGGCGGTCGGCACTTTGTGCGCGAGCGCGTCGCTGGCGCCGAGCGCCCCGGCGAGCGCGCGCACCCGCCGCTTGGTCAGGCCCGCGAGCGGCAGCACGTCGGCGCCGCCGTCGCCGAACTTCGTGAAAAACCCCATCACCGATTCCGCCGCGTGGTCCGTGCCGATCACGATGCCGCGCCGCGCGCTCGCCGCTGCATACTGCGCGATCATCCGCTGGCGCGCCTTGATGTTGCCGTGCACGAAGTCCTGTTGCGACGCGTCGGCAAACGGCAGGCCGCTCGCGCTGAGTGACGCGAGCATCGCGTCGGCGGCGGGGCGGATGTCGACCGTCAAGGTGTCGTCGGGGCGGATGAAGGCGAGCGATTGCTGCGCATCCGCTTCGTCATGCTGGACGCCGTACGGCAGGCGCATCGCAATGAAGCGCGCGTCGTAGTGCGCGTCGCGCAGACGCTCGACGGCGAGTTGCGCGAGCCGCCCCGCCGTCGACGAATCGACGCCGCCGCTGATGCCGAGCACATAGGCCGCGAGTCCGTTCGCACGCAGATAGTCGGCGAGAAAGGCGACTCGCCGCTCGATTTCTCGCGCGGCGTCGAAATCATCCGCGACGTGCAGTTCGGCTGCAATCTGCCGCTGGCGCGCGGTGCGTTGCTGCTGGTCCATCGATGATCTCCTTGCAAATGGCGCAGATATCACGGGCGATGATCGCATGAAGTGCTGAACTCGATGCGCCGTCACACATTGTCTGGTCTAATGTGGCATGCCCATAATTAAATCTGAACGATAAGCGCTTTAATCGACAGATGCAGTAGCCGTCCGAAATCGGACAGCGCGAAAATACGGCACGGGCACGACGTTCCCGCGCCGGAAGATGCCCGGCAGCACGCCACGAGTGGTTGCACGGGTTGGGTGACTGGCAGTGACGTTCGAACAAAATGACCAGCAAAAAACAGAACAGAGTAGTCATTCCGCCTGCACGAGAGAGGGCGGATGCGCAGAGCGGCGCACTGCGCAGTGGTAACGGGGATAGGGCGATCGCTGTGATCGCATCGGTTTCGCGCGTGCCTTCATGCGGGCGACGATCGGCGTTAGCGCTTTCGTTGACCGCGGCGCTTGCCCTTGCCACGCTCGCGCAAAACGCGCATGCCGCCGACGCGCCGCAAGTCGCGTCCAGTGCTGCCGTCGACGCCACTGCCGTCGCCGCGCACGATGCCGCCGGCCGCGTGGACCCGCGCCGCGCGCTGTTGATGCGCGACGTATTCGCGCGCAGCGTGACACGCCGTCTGAACGTGCCCGCCGTCGAGCAGCGTGCATACGGCGAGCGCCTCCAGCAGGCGCTCGTGCAGAAGGAGTTGGGCAATCTGTCGGGCGAGTATGTGGTGCTCGTCGATCGCAACGAGAACGTGCAGGCGCTCTTCATCTACTTCCGCGCGGCGCCCTCGGACGCGTGGCAGATGATCGGCGCGTCGCCCGTCGCAACGGGAAGGCCGGGGCAATTCGATCACTTCATCACGCCGCTCGGCGTATTCGAGCACACGCCGGGCAATATGGATTTTCGCGCCGAAGGCACGATGAACCAGAACGGCATTCGCGGCTACGGCGGCCACGACATGCGCATCTTCGATCTCGGCTGGGCGCAGGGCGAGCGTGGCTGGGGCAAGGGCGGCATGTCGCAGATGCGCTTCCAGATGCACGCAACCGACCCCGACAAACTCGAGCCGATTCTCGGCATCCGTCATTCGAAGGGCTGCGTGCGGATACCGGCGTCGCTGAACGTGTTCCTCGATCACTACGGCATACTCGACCGCGACTACGAGGCGCTCGTCGCCGACGGCCGCTCGCTGTGGGTGCTGCATTCGGACCGCGTCGCGACGCCGTGGGCCGGACGCTATATCGTGGTCGTCGATTCGCAGCGCAAGGCGCGACCCGCGTGGTCGCCCGCGCCGAGCAGCAAGGTCCGCGCAAAGGTGCCGGCGAACGCCGACACGGCGGATTGATCGAAGCGGCGCGTGGGCAGGCGGCGCGAGAAAGCCGCCGCCCGCCGGCGCGATCACGAGCGCGCGAGCAGCACGCCGATCAGCGCGACGACGAAGCCGGCCACCTGCACCGCCGTCAGCGTTTCGCCAAAGCCGACGTAGCCTTCGAGCGCGGCGAGCGGCGGCGCGAGAAACAGCAGCGCCGTCGCACGCGACGCGTCGCCGCGCCGGACCATCCACACAAGCAACGTGACGCTCACGCCCGACAGCATCACGACGCCCCACGCGAGCGACACCCACAGCGCCGGCGACGGAATCCATCTGTGCTCGCCGAGCGCCAGCGCGAACACCAGCACGACGAGTGCCGCGCCGACATTCTGCACGGCGCTCGCGCTGCGTATATCGGCTTTCGACAGCGACGTCTTCTGGATCAGCGTGCCTGCCGTGATGGCACACACGGCGAAAATCGACACCGTCACGACCAGCCATTCCGGCACGTTGCCTGCCTGATCCGGCGCGACGGTCGCAGCCGTGGCGGCGAGCTTCGGCTCCAGTACCAGCACGACGCCCGTGAGACCCAGCAGCATGCCTGTCCAGCCGCGCCCGGACAGGCGTTCGCCGAACAGCGGCGCCGCGACGGCCGCCGTCAGCAGCGGCTGCAACGCGCCGAGCAGCGCCATGATGCCCGCGCTCATCCCTTGCGCGACGGCCCAGTAGCCCGCGCCCAGATACACGCCTTGTAACAGCGCGCCCGCGAGCAGATGCTTGCCGAGCGCGCGGCCCCTCGGCCATTCGACGCGCGCAAAGAGCGCAGCCGCCATGAACAGCAGCGCGGTGCCGCCGAAGCGCGCGAGCAGGAAGAGATTTGGATCGGCGTAGGGCTTGATCGCGCGCGCGACCACGAAGCCCGTCGACCACAGGACCACGAACACGACGGCATTGAAAACAACCAGCATCGGATGACTTGAACGGCGGACACGAGGCCCGCAGTATCCGTCAAAGCGCGCGTGGCCGTCTTGTTCGAAGCTGCACTTCGCGCAGCTTGAGCAACGACGCGTTCCGAGACGAAGCCGCTCAGTACGCGAGCAGCACGGCAATCGCGCCGAGCAGTCCGCCGCAAACCGTGCAGGCCCACAACAGCGAACGCGTGCGCCGATATTCGATCAGCACGTCGCTGACCAGCTGGGCCTGTTGCCTGACCGTCGTGACTTCGTGCCGATGCTGCAGATAATGCACCGTAAGCTGCGGAATGCGCGGCACGAGATGCGCGAGATGCGGCAACTCCTGCGCGAGATGCTTGATCCAGCCACGATGATCGAACTCGCGGCGCGCGAGCGTAGCCAGCACCGAACGCGCGATCTGCCACGAATCGACGCCCGGGTGCAGCGCGTTCGCCAGCATCTCCGCCTGGCCGAACGCGCGCTGCGCGGCGGCGAGCCGTGGCGGCACGTCGCCGCCGAACGGATGGACGGCGAACAGCAGATGATGGAACAGCGCGCCCGCCGAGCGTTCATGCGACTGCGGCGCGAAGTGCGCCTCGGCGCGCGTGCGCAGTTCGGCTTCGAGCTTCTCGGGGCGCGTGTCTTGCGACACATGGCCGGCATCGCGATGCAGGTGCGCGAGCCTTCCGTAGTCCTGGTCGAACAGCGCCGTCGCGCCGTGCACGAAGAACTCGCGCTCCTGCGACGAAAGACTCGACATCACCGCGAAGTCCGCGAGCACGATGCGCCCGAGCGTGTCCTGCTCGATGCTCACACGCACGCGCCGTGCGTCGAGCGTCGCGTGGAAAAAGCCGTGCTCGAAGGCCTGCTCGGTGACGACTTCGATAATGTGTCCGGCAAGCGGCGCCAGCTTCACGCCGCGCGCCGACAGACCGCCGAGATCGAGCGCGGGCAGCGATTCGACATGCTGCATCGCCAGCGTGCTGTCGGTGCAAAGCTCCCAGATCACGGCGGGCACGGCAAGACGCTTGTCGCCGTCGAAATGATGCGCGGTCTGGCTCAGGTTCGCGGCTTCGGCGCGCAGATCGAAGCGGCGCAGGATTTCCTGCGTGAAGGTATTGGCGAGTTCGCGCAGGCGCAGACGGCGCGCGTTCTTCGAGAGCTTTTCCATCCAGCGCGCGACCCAGCGCAGCAGCGCGGCCTCGTCGGCGATTTCCTGGACTTGCGCGACGCGCACGAGCTTGAGCGCAATGTCGAGATGCCCTTCGATCGGCTCGGCCAGCCGCGCGACATGCGTCTGTTCGGCAAAGCCGTTTTTCGCGGGCGTCAGATCGATCGATGCAAACAGCGTCGACACTGGGCGTCCGAGCGCCGCCGCTATCGCCTGTTCGACCTGCTCGGGCGGCAAGGGCGTTTCGAGGTGGCTGACGGCATCGATCGCGTCGTGCAGCGTGCCTGTCGCGAGTTCGGGGCGGCGCGCGAGCGCTTCGGCGAATGCGCTCGCCAGCGGGCCGAGATTGGGCAACGCGCGATGCACGCCGGCGCGGCCGCCCGGCGACGCGTGCACGCGCGAAACAAGCGTGACGATCCAGTGCAGCTTGTGATGCTCGGGCGCGGCTAGCCAGATGAGCCGCGCGCCATAGCGCAACGCGTGGAACAGCAGTCGTAGTCGGCGAAACAGAGGAGGCATCGGCGGTTGGTTCGAGCGCATCGGCGATGCGAGAGAAGACCGCTCAGATTAGCAGGGATGCGGCGCGCGGAACATCGGCAGCGTTACGGCGCGGGCTGTTCAGGGCAGGTGAGGGGCATAGGAACGGCATACGCCTGCCGTCCGCCAACGGCAAGCCAACGAAGCCCCACGGCCAGCCCACAGCCAGCACACGTTCCCTCCGCGCCGTGCCGCCATGCGTAATACAATACGGCGCGGGCTTGCCCGATCCTTGAATACACGCTCGCCGCCTTGCAGCGGCCAACACAACCGATGCTGGCAGAACAACGTCATCAATATATTCTGGCGCAGGTCACGAAGACGGGCGCACTATCGGTCGCCGAGCTGGTTCGCGAGCTCAACGTATCGCGCGAGACCATCCGCCGCGATCTGAACGCGCTCGCCGAGCGCGGTCTGATCGTGACCACCCACGGCGGCGCACTGTCGAGCGACCGGCGCGAGCCGGACCTCGATACGCGCGACGCCGCCAACGCCAGCGCGAAGCGCGCAATCGGCGAGCGCGCGGCGCAACTGGTGCCGGACGGCGCGTCGGTCATCATCGATTCGGGCAGCACGACGCACGCGGCCGCACGCGCGTTGACCGACCGCCACCGGCTTACCGTCTACACGAACGACTGGCGCATCGCGCTGCTGCTCGGCCGGCGCAACGACAACCGCGTGACGCTGCTCGGCGGCGAACTGTCGGACAACGAAGACGCCGCCTTCGGCCTCGATACGATCACCCAGCTGTCGCACTATCACGCGGACTTCGCGCTGATCGGCGCGGGCGGCATCACGCCCGACGCACAACTCTCCGATTACTCGCGCATGGCGGCAGAAGTGCGCAGCCGGATGATCGGCGCGGGCAATACAGTCATCGTCGTCGCCGACAATTCCAAGTTCGGCCGCGTGACACCCGTACGCATCGAAGGGATGGAGAAGGCGCGTTACGTCGTCACGGAACTTGCGCCCGACCGCGCGCTCGCGAAGGCGATCACCGCGCGCGGCCCCGAAATCCTGATCGCGTGAGTGTCGCGCTTCGCATTGCTACCGCCTCGTTTACTTCACGCTGATGCCGAGGCGCGCCAGCGTCCGGCCGATCGCGGCAACGGCGTTGTGCATCTCGTTCGTGTCGATCGCGCCGATGCAGCCGACGCGGAACGTCTCCACTTGCGTCAGCTTGCCCGGATAGAGGATGTACCCGGCCTCGCGCACAGCTGCATAAAACTGCACAAATTGCCACTTCGGATCGCGCGGCGCGTGGAACGTGACGATCACGGGCGCCTGCGCGTCCGCCGGCAGAAACGTCTCGAAGCCGAGCGCCTTCATGCCGTCGACCAGCGCCGCGCAGTTGCTCGCATAGCGCGCGCCGCGCGCGGGCTGACCGCCTTGCGCGATGAACTGGTCCAGCGCCGTGCGCAGCGCGGCAACCACATGCGTCGGTGGCGTAAAGCGCCATTGTGTGGTCTTTTGCATGTATGCGAACTGGTCGTACAGGTCCAGCGCGAGCGACGGCGAACGGCCTTCGCACCCTTCGAGCACGCTGCGCCGCACGATCACGAAGCCCATGCCGGGCACGCCTTCCAGACACTTGCCGCTGGCCGACACCAGCGCGTCGATGCCGCTGCCGCGCAAGTCGATGGGCAGCGCGCCGAACGAACTCATCGCGTCGACGATCAGGCACTTGCCGTGGTGCTTGCAGACGGCGGCGATCGCGTCGAGCGGATTGAGCAGGCCCGCGCTCGTCTCCAGATGCACCTGGGCGACGTGCGTGATGCGCGGGTCGCCGTTGAACGCGTCTTCGATCGCGGCGGCGCTCACGGGTTCGTCTTCGCGCAGCGGCAGTTCCACATACGCGATGCCCATGCGCTGCAGCACCTTGATGATGCGCGCGCAATAAGCGCCGTTGTTCGGCACCAGCACGCGGCCGTCGCGCGGCACCAGCGTGCCGAGCGCCGCTTCGACGGCGAACGTGCCGCTGCCCTGGAGCGGCACGCACACGTAGTCATTTTCGCCATGTACGATCTCGACGAGATCGGCGCAGACGCTGTGCGTCATGCGGTTGAATGCGGTGTCCCACGATCCCCAGTCGCGCAGCATCGACTGACGCGTGACGGGCGAGGTCGTCAGCGGTCCCGGCGTGAGCAGGATCGGGTCGTTTCCAGAAATCACAGAGCCTCCTTCGAATGGATCGGTTGCGCCGTTGCGGGCGCACATTGCATCGGCAGTTGTATTGACGGCTGCTTTGCATATTATTGGCTATTTGTGTCATTTTGTGGAAATCGGCAGAATCTTCACGTCCGTGTCACAAAAAAAGACGATCCTTGCCTGGCCCATTCAGGCAAGGCAGCCAGCAACGCGTAATCGTCGGAGGGATGCCTTGGCGCAAACGCCGCAAAAAAAGTTGTCAGCAATCTGCAATCTCTGCGGCTCCCGGCCGCGACGTCAGGCGGACCGCGCGCCCGAAGCGCGGTCCGGACACCACCACTAACGGGTTACCCACAGGTTTTTGCCTTTCGGAGAGAACGACATGAAAAAGACGGATCACCTTCGCTCGACGGGCCGCGTTGGTCGTATTGGCCAGACGGCTCGCAAGCTGCTGCCCGCGCTGGTCGCGGCAGCCGCGTTCGGCGGCGCGATGTCCGCGCACGCGGCGGGCGCGGTCGTGCTGTACACGGCTGACGGCCTCGAAAATCTCTACAAGGACGTGCTGCCCGCGTTCGAGAAGCAGGAAGGCGTGAAGGTCAACATCGTGACGGCAGGCAGCGGCGAAGTCGTGAACCGCGCAACCGTCGAAAAGGACGCGCCGAAGGCCGACGTGCTCGTCACGCTGCCGCCGTTCATCCAGACGGCGGCGCAATCTGGCCTGCTGCAGAACTACGAGAGCGTGAACTACAAGAACGTGCCCGCCATCGCGAAGGCGTCGGATGGCGCGTGGGCGACGTTCGTGAACAACTATTTCTCGTTCGCGATCAACCCGGAAGTGGTGAAGAACCAGCCGAAGACGTTCGCGGATCTGCTGCATCCTGACTACAGCGGCAAGGTCGCCTACTCCAACCCGGCAACGGCGGGCGACGGCATGGCCGTGATCATCCTGACCACTTCGCTGATGGGCGAAGACAAGGCCTTCGACTACCTGAAGAAGCTCGAGCAGAGCGCCAAGTTCCACACCAAGGGCACGGGCTACCTCGACGTGCTGCTCTCGCGTAACGAAATCGCGGTGGCGAACGGCGACCTGCAGATGGATCTCGACGACGCAGCCAACGGCGGCCTGTCGATCAAGCCGATTTTCCTCGCAGCCGATGCGGGCGGCCAGCCGACCACGTTCCAGTTGCCGTACGCCATTGCGCTCATCAAGAACGGCCCGAACCAGGCCGCGGGTAAGAAGCTGATCGACTATCTGATGTCGACGGAAGTGCAATCGAAGGTGCCGGACATCTTCGGCATTCCGGGCCGCACCGACGTTGCGCTTTCGGGCAAGAACGGCGCAGCCGTCAAGCAGGCAATCGCGGGCGTGAAGCTGATCCCCGTCGACTGGAACCAGGTGATGGCGAAGAAGGCTGACTGGACGGCCCGCTGGAAGAGCGAAGTGATCGGCAGTTCGGGCAAGCAGCTCGAAGTCGTCAAGCCGAAGTAATCGAAGCATCGGATGGAAGGCGCGGCGCGATGCTCGTTGAAACGCTCGTCCCGCCGCGCAAAAAAGCATGCTGGCGCTAGCATGCGCCAACCAAATTCACCAACGCAGGAGGATGGCCCGGTGAACACTGCAACTCTCGCGGATTCGGGCGCGCCAGTCGCCACGCCGCGCGCGCAAGGCGTCGCGCAGACGGGCGCGCCGGGCGGCGTGCAGATCGAACATCTGACCGTGCGCTTCGGCTCGCGCACGGTGCTCGACGATCTGTCGCTGACGATCGAGCGCGGCGAACTGTTGACCGTGCTTGGCCGCAGCGGCTGCGGCAAGACGACGTTGCTGCGCTTCATCGCCGGTTTCATCGAGGCGGACGGCCTTGCCGGCACGTTGACGGTCGCGGGCCGCGACCTCACGCATGTGCCGCCGCACAAGCGCAATCTGGGGCTGCTGTTCCAGAGCTATGCGCTGTTTCCGCATTTGTCCGTGTTCGAGAACGTCGCATTCGGTCTGCGCGCGCGCCGCATCTCGACGAAGGAAATCGCGCGGCGTGTCGCCGATGCGCTAAAGCTCGTGCAACTCGGCGACGCCGGCCACGTGATGCCCGCGCAACTGTCGGGCGGCATGCAGCAGCGCGTGGCGCTGGCGCGTGCGCTCGTGATCGAGCCGGATGTGCTGCTGCTCGACGAACCGCTTTCCGCGCTCGACGCCAATCTGCGCGCGTCGGTGCGCTCCGAACTGAAGGCGCTGCATGAGCGCCTGCCGAATCTGACCATCGTCTGCGTGACGCACGACCAGGACGACGCGCTCGTGCTGTCCGACCGCACGCTGCTGATGCGCGACGGCCAGATCGCGCAGCTCGGCACGCCGCAGGAACTGTACGACCAGCCGAACGACGCCTTCGTCGCGCGCTATCTCGGCGCGGCCAACCTGCTGCCGCCGAGCGTCGCATTTGCACTCGGTGATGCGCGTTACAGCGAGCGCGAGCGCGTCGCGTGTCTGCGTCCCGAGGCGATGCGTATCGTGCCGCTCGGCGAAGGCCAGTTGCACGGCACGATTTCGACGGTCGAATGGTATGGCTCGGTGCTGGCCGTGCAGGTCGCCCTCGACGCGATGCCCAACGAACCCGTGCAGGTGTCGATGCAGCGCGGCACCGGCATGACGCCCGAAAAAGGCGCGCGGATCTCCCTGCGTTACGAGGCAGACGATGTCGTCCTTATTCAGCCCTGACGCCGGCTCCGACGCGCTCGCGCAAGCGGCTGACGCCCGCCGCGCTGCGACGGCCGCCTCGCACGCGGCGGCAAAGCGCCGGCGCGAGCGCCTGTCGCAATGGCATCTGGCGTTTCTCGCTATTTTCGTGCTCGGCCCGCTCGTGATTTATCCGCTCGTGCGGCTCGTGTTGCTGAGCCTGTCGGGCGAGCATGGACTGGGCTTTCACGCTTATTCGACGTTTTTCCGGAACCCGGAGACGAGCGGCGTGATCGGCACGACGCTGTGGATTCTGTTCGCCAGCGCCGGGCTTGCATCGCTGCTCGGCGTGGCGCTCGCGTCGCTGCTGTTCTTCAAGCCGTTTCCGGGCGCGCGGCTCGTCACGCGGTTTCTGGAACTGTTCGTCGCGTTCCCGTCGTTCCTCGTCGCGTTCACGCTGATCTTTCTGTACGGCTCGCAAGGCTCCGTCAGTATCGGGCTGCAACGGCTCTTTCATCTCGAAGCGCCGCCGCTCGACTTCCTGTTCGGCATCGGCGGCGTGATTCTCGCGGAAGTGGTGTTCTACGCGCCGTTCGTCGTGCGTCCAACCCTTGCGTCGTTCGCGACGCTCGACATGCGTCTGATCGAAGCCGCGCGCAGCCTCGGCGCGAACGGCTGGATGGTTGCGTTGCGCGTGATCGTGCCGCTCGCCTGGCCGGGTATCGCCGCGGGCACGATCCTGTGCTTTCTGCTGACGCTCAATGAGTTCGGCATTCTGCTCGTGCTCGGCAGCGCGCATCTGATCACGCTGCCCGTGGCGATCTACAGTTCGGCCACCGTCGATCTCGATCTGCCCACTGCCGCCGCCGGCGCCGTCGTGATGCTGGCAATGTCGCTGTCGTTGTATGCGCTGTATCGCCAGGTCAACAAGCGCAAGGTGCGAGGAGCGAAGTAATGTCCGATCTCGATCAAACCGTGCTGCCCGCCGTGCCACATCGCGCGCGGCCCGTTCAACACGGATTCGTCGCGCGCGTCGCGGGCGGGCTGTTCATGGGGTTCGCCGCGCTGTTGTGCGTCTGGCTGTTCGTGCTGCCCGTGATCGTGGTCGCGCTGTCGAGCGTGGCCGCGCACTGGTCGGGCACGATCCTGCCGGACGGCTTCAGCATGCGCTGGTTCGAGCGGCTCGGCGGCAGCGATTTCGATGCACTCGTGACCAGCCTTCAGATCGGCTTCGGCGTCGCGATCCTCGGCACGATTCTGGGCCTGTGGCTCGCGCTTGCGCTCGAAGGGCGCGACCGGCGCGGCCTCGGCGCGCTCGTCGACACGATCGCCATGGTGCCCAACGGCGTGCCGAGCGTCGTGCTCGGTCTGGCCGTGCTGATCGCGTATCACAAGAAGCCCCTCGATCTGTCGAGTTCCGCTGCCATCGTCGTGTTCGTTCAGCTCGCGCTGGTGTTGCCGTTTTGCTATCGCTGCGCGGCGGCCGCGTTGCGGCCCGAGCTGACCGTATTGCGCGAGGCGGCTGCGAGCCTCGGTGCGCCGCCGTCGATGGTGCTGCGCCGTGTCGTGCTGCCGCAGTTGGTGCCCGCGATCCGCGCGTCGCTCGCGCTGGGCTTCGCGCTGTCGCTCGGTGAACTCGGCGCAACGCTCACCGTTTATCCGCCGGGCTTCGCCACGGTGCCGATCGTCGTGGTTGGACAGGTCGAGCGCGGCTATTACCTGCCGGCGTCGGCGCTGTCGCTGATTCTGCTGATCGCGTCGCTTGCCGCGCTGGTGCTGATTGCCGCCCGCGTGCCGCGTCGCCGCGTGGACTGACCGTCAACGTTTCCTGATTTTTCGTGAGGTGTGTCGAGGTCGGCACACCACGCATGTAGATGTGGCAAATATTGTCGAAATGACCGAAAATATGGAAATTGACCCGGGCGATCGGATCGAAGTGGTCAGGCGGCATTCGCTGACGGCGCTGGTGCGCGACGAGATCGAGCGGCACATCGTCGACGGCAAGCTGGCGCCCGGCGACAAGCTGAACGAAACGGAATGGGCCACACGGCTGCAGGTGTCGCGCGGTCCGGTGCGCGAGGCGTTTCGCGCGCTGGAGCAGGCGGGGCTGGTGCGCAACGAGAAGAACCGTGGCGTGTTCGTGCGGACCGTGTCGCTGGCGGAAGCCGACGAAATCTACGCGGTGCGCGCGGTGCTCGAAGAGGCGGCGTGCCGGATGCTGGCATCGCGTATCGATGCCGCGCAACTGGCGGCGCTGCGCGCGCATGTCGACGCCATGCGCGCCGCGCTCGATGCCCGCGATCACGACGCCTATGCGCGCGCGAACGTCGCGTTTCACGACGCGATTGTCGCGACAGCGGGCAACGGCAAGTTGTACGAGACGTATCGCAGGCTGGTGGGTGAATTGAGTCTGTTCCGGCGCGCCGCGCTGGGCGTGCGGGGTGATGCGATGGAGCGCTCGCTCGCCGAGCATCGCGCGATTCTCACGGCGCTCGCCGCGCGCAACGCGGACGAAGCCGCGCAACTGATGCTCGCGCACGTGGACGGCGGCAGGCAGCGCGCGCATGAGGCCGCGCAGGGCATTGCCGTGCCGCGCGCGTCGAACGGAACGGACGAAGGCAATGACGGCTTGAGCGCGCTGCTCGCCTGAACGGGCCTGAACGAATCAAGAACACGCGTCGGCGACGCAGGGAAGAGTGCAATGGCAATCCAATTCGAACGCAGTGTTGAAGTGAATGGCCGCAGCTACCGGCTGCCCGTCAAGCCGACGGTGGTCGTGTGTGTCGACGGCTGCGAGTACGACTATCTGGAAGCGGCTGTGAAAGCGGGCGTGGCGCCGTATATCGGCAAGATGTTGCGCGACGGCGCGGCGTTCAAGGGCGACTGCGTGATTCCGTCGTTCACCAACCCGAACAACCTGTCGATTGTCTGCGGCGTGCCGCCCTCGGTGCACGGCATCTGCGGCAACTACTTCTGGGACCCGCAGGCCAACGAAGGCAAGGGCGCCGAAGTCATGATGAACGACCCCGCCTATCTGCGTGCGCCGACGCTGCTGGCCGCTGCCGCCGACACGGGTGCCGCCGTCGCCGTCGTGACGGCTAAAGACAAGCTGCGCCGTCTGCTCGGCGACAAGATGAAGGGCATCTGCTTTTCGGCGGAAAAGGCCGACAAGGTGACGCTCGAGGAGAACGGCATCGACGACGTGCTCGGGCTGGTCGGTCTTCCCGTGCCCGACGTGTACAGCGCGGGGCTGTCCGAGTTCGTGTTCGCGGCGGGCGTGCGGCTGGCGCAGACGCGCAAGCTCGACCTGATGTATCTGTCGACCACCGACTACATCCAGCACAAGTGGGCGCCCGGCACGGAAGGCGCGAACGCGTTCTACGCAATGATGGACGGCTATCTGGCGCAACTCGACGCGCTCGGCTGGGTGATCGGCCTCACCGCCGACCACGGCATGAACGCGAAGCACGATCCGCGCACGGGCGAGCCGAACGTGATCTATCTGCAGGACGTGATGGACGAATGGCTCGGCCCCCGCGCGGCCCGCGTGATTCTGCCGATCACGGATCCCTACGTGGTGCACCACGGCGCGCTCGGTTCATTCGCGACGATCTATCTGCCGCGCGATGCAAACGCGCGGCAGTTGATCGAACGCCTTGGCGGCTTGAAGGACATCGAAGTCGTGCTCGACAACCAGGCGGCGTGCGAGCGCTTCGAGTTGCCGAACGACCGCGTGGGCGACATCGTCGTCGTCAGCAAAAAGAATACGGCGCTCGGCACGCGCCGCGATGAACATGACCTGTCGGGCTTGACCGTGCCGCTGCGTTCGCACGGCGGCATCTCGGAGCAGGTCGTGCCGCTGATCTTCAATCGACGCATCGACGAAGCACGCGTCGCGGGCAAGCGTCTGCGCAATTTCGACGTGTTCGACCTTGCGTTAAACAATGTGGCGGCCTCATGAACGCAATCCTGCAGTCCAACGACCATCCCGCGTTTCGTGCGGAAGCGCTGCGTCTGAAGGGCGAGCGCGCGGCCCGCGCACGCACGCTCGACGTGTTGGATCCGTATTCGGGCATGCGTGTCGGCACGGTGCCGATGGCGAGCGTCGACGACGTGCGCGCCGCTTTCGAATACGCGTCCGCTTATCAGGCGACGCTCTCGCGTTACGAGCGCTCGCAGATCCTCGAGCGCGCGGGCAACTTGCTGCGCGAGCGGCTCGAAGCGGCGTCGGATCTGATCTCGCTCGAATCGGGCTTGTCGAAGCAGGACTCTCGCTATGAGATCGGGCGGGTCGCCGACGTGCTGAAGTTCGCGTCGATCGAAGCGCTGCGCGACGACGGCCAGAGCTTCTCTTGCGATCTGACGCCGCACGGCAAGAAGCGGCGCGTGTTCACGCAGCGCGATCCGCTCGCGGGCGTGATCGTCGCAATCACGCCGTTCAATCACCCGATGAACCAGGTCGCGCACAAGATCGCACCTTCCATCGCGACGAATAATCGCGTGATCCTGAAGCCGTCGGAGAAGGTGCCGCTGTCGGCCTTTTATCTGGCCGATATTCTGTATGAAGCCGGTTTGCCTGCGCCGATGCTGCAGGTGCTGACGGGCGACCCGCGCGAAATCGCCGATGAACTGATCACGAATCCACTCGCCGAACTCGTCACCTTTACGGGCGGCGTGGCGATCGGCAAGCATATCGCCGAGCGCGCGGGGTACCGGCGCGTGGTGCTGGAGCTCGGCGGCAACGATCCGCTGATCGTGCTCGAAGACGCGGATATCGAACGCGCGGCCACGCTCGCCGTGCAGGGTTCGTACAAGAACTCGGGGCAGCGCTGTACGGCCGTCAAGCGGATCATCGTGCAGAAGAGCATCGCGGCGCGCTTCACTGAGCTGGTCGTCGAGAAAACACGCGAATGGACGTACGGCGATCCGTTCGATACGTCGAACCAGATGGGCACCGTGATCGACGCCGACGCGGCGCGTCTATTCGAAGCGCGCGTGAACGAGGCCGTCGCGCACGGCGCGCGCCTGTTGACGGGCAATCAGCGCAAGGGCGCGTTGTACGCGCCGACGGTCGTCGATCAGGTCGATCCGTCGATGACGCTGATTCGCGAGGAAACGTTCGGCCCCGTCTCGCCGATCATCACCTTCGACACGATCGAAGACGCGATCCGTATCAGCAACGGCACGCCGTTCGGTTTGTCGTGCGGACTGTGCACGAACCGGCAGGACGCGATTCCGCGCTTTATCAACGAACTGCGCGTCGGCACGGTGAACGTGTGGGAAGTGCCCGGGTATCGCGTCGAGCTGACGCCGTTCGGCGGCATCAAGGATTCGGGGCTTGGATACAAGGAAGGCGTGCAGGAAGCGATGAAGAGCTTCACCAATCTCAAGACCTTTTCTCTTCCGTGGGAGTGATGTCGTGGCACTGAATCTCGACGACATTCGCGGACTGTTCGAAGCGCACGGGCAGCTTGCCTATAGCGGCGAGCCGGTGACGCAGCTCGAGCATGCATTGCAAAGCGGTGCGCTGGCGGAATCCGAAGGCGCCGCCGATGAGCTGATTGCGGCGGCGTTTCTGCACGACCTCGGGCATTTGCTGAACCGGCAGGGCGAGACGCCGACCGCGCGCGGTATCGACGATCTGCATCAATACTTTGCGTTGCCGTTCTTGCGGCCGGTGCTGCCGGAAGCGGTTCTGGAGCCGATTCGGCTGCACGTCGATGCAAAGCGCTGCCTGTGCGCTATCGATGCGGCGTACTTTGGGAAGTTGTCAGTGGATTCCGTGCGCAGTCTCGAACTGCAGGGCGGCATATTCAGTGACGACGAGGCGCAGGCGTTCCTGAAGAAGCCATTTGCCGAGGACGCGCTGCGTTTGCGTCGCTGGGACGATCTCGCGAAGGAAGCGAATCGCGCCACGCCGGATCTCGATCACTATCTGAATGTCGTCTCGCGCGTAATGGAGAGGCATGCTGGCCTTTGACGTATATCTGCAGGCAGGGCGCGTGTACTTGCCTCATATGTCATGCGTTTTACGCACATCAAAAAACCACTTGCAACCCCGCATGCAAGTGTCTAGAATTCCGGTCTTTCGCGCTG
>NZ_JAGUUD010000114.1:0-26220 GCF_020177535.1 Paraburkholderia sp. XV
CGCCCGACAGAATGTGCGCGCCAATCTCCGAACCCTTTTCGAGCACGCAGACGCCAATCTCGACGCCTTGCTCCACGGCTCGCTGCTTGAGCCTGATCGCAGCAGCCAGCCCTGCCGGGCCGCCGCCGACGATCACCACGTCGTATTCCATCGACTCGCGCGGACCCGCGAGTGCTTCATTCGGAAGAGTTTCGTTCGACACTGCGTCGCGTCTCCATATCGCTGTTATCGGCTCGGTTCAACACGCGCTGGCCCGACCAGACGCGAGCGTCCCGGGTGGACGCCGCCCGCGTCTTCACGTGCGCCAGCAACGCCCGAAAGTACGCGATCACAGCGGTTCGCATCCCACCTGTTTCGGGTGGTGCCGCCCGAGCGACGGCCGCCGTACTGTGGCTGTCAATACGCTGCCGGCCGTCTTTCCCGAACGCGCCGCCAAGCACGACGAATCAAGGAGACAAACATGCTGATCTGGCAAACCTGCGTCCGGGGTCGCTCATGAACCATCCAACCGCCCTGCCGCCGCGCGCGGCCTGGACTCTGGCGCTCATGCTGGCCGGTCTCTACACGGTCAATTTTCTCGACAAGGTCGTGCTCGGCATGGTCGCCGTGCCGCTGATGGCCGAACTGCATCTTTCGCCAGCGGAATTCGGGGTGGTCGCGGGCAGCTTCTTCTGGCTCTTCTCCGTATCGACGATCGTCGTCGGCTTCGCATCCAACCGCATTTCGGCGCGCTGGCTGCTGCTCGCCATGGGCGTGAGCTGGGCCGTGATTCAGGTGCCTCAGGCACTCGCCACCAGCACGCTCGCCATCCTCGTGTGCCGCGTGATACTCGGCGCCGCCGAAGGCCCCGCGTTCTCGACCTCGGTCCATGCAATCTGCAAGTGGTTCCCCGACCACAAGCGCAGCCTGCCCATCGCCGTCGTTAGCCAGGGCGCCGCGCTCGGGCTGCTGCTCGCCGGTCTGCTGATCCCGCTCGTCACGCGCAAATGGGGATGGCGGATGAATTTCTTCGTGCTCTGCGGTATCGGTCTGGTGTGGAGCATCGCGTGGCTCTATATGTCGCGCGAGCGCGGGCAACGCAACGCGGATACGCAGGCGGCGGCGTCCGGTCCGGCGCGCGAGGACAGCCATGCGCCCACCCGCCTTCCCTACCGGACCATCCTCACCGATCCGTCCATTCTGTCGATCTTCCTGCTCGGCTTCGCCGCGTACTGGATGCTCGGCCAGAACCTGACCTGGCTGCCGAGCTACCTCGAAAAAGGACTGGGCTTCGACGGCATCGACGCGGGCCGCTGGTTTGCCGTCGTGATCGGTGTCGCGTCGCCCGTCAATATCGGCCTGAGCTGGCTGTCCGAGCGGATGCTGGCACGCGGCGCGACGACGCGCGTCGCGCGCGCGCAGTTGCTGAGCGTCGTGGCAATGGTCGCGGGCGCTCTGTTCTTCGCCGTATCGGCGCTCGATCTGCCGCCCGTCGGCAAAACGCTGCTGTTCGCGCTCGCCGGCGCCCTGCCGACACTCTGCTTCCCGCTAGCGCCCGCCCTGCTCGCCGAAGTCGTGCCTGAAAGCCAGCGCGGCGCAGTCGTCGCGATCTACACGGCCCTCGCGAGCCTCGGCGCAGCGGTGGCGCCGGCTGTCATGGGCCGCTTCGTCCAGGGTGCCGGGCACGGGACCAGTCACGCATATGAGAACGGCTTCATGATCGGCGCGGCGCTGTTGTTCATCGCGGCGCTCGCAGCGTTGCGCTGGCTTCATCCCGAGCGCTCGAACCGCGCGCTGAGCCGCCAGCTCGAGCCCGTCTCCGCGTGACGCGATGGCTGCCGCGCAACGCCCTAGCAACGCTTCCCGTTCGAGAGCCCTGGCTCGCACGCGGCGGGGCGCTCAAGAATACCTGCCGCGATTTTGCGCGTCGTCGTGGGTGACGAAAGGCCCGCTCCGAGCCGATGCGAGATGAAACGAACGCGACGCAGCGACCAGAAGACCGCGAGCACCGCCGACAATTTCCCGCCGACTCACCTGCGGCGGCCAACGTTGCCGCCCGCATCCGCTACCCAGCAAGGAGACATCATATGCACGCAAACGTCCAGGCCGTCAGGCCGGCGCAAACGGAAGCAGCCAGCGAAGTCTGGCCGTTCGAAGTCGAGCGCTGCACGCCCACCATCGGCGCGGAAATCAGCGGCATCGACCTGCGCGAGCCGCTCGACGATGCAACCTGCGCGGCGCTGCGCCGCGCCGTGCTGAAACATAAGGTCATCTTCTTTCGCGACCAGAACATCACGCCCGCGCAACACGTTGCGTTCGCGCGCCGCTTCGGCCAACTGGAGATCCATCCCACGTTTCCGCATCACCCCGATCATCCCGAGCTCGTGATCCTCGGCCGTAACGACGCGAAGCGCGGCCGCGAAAACCTCTATCACAGCGACGTATCGTGGCGCGAAGTGCCTTCGATGGGTTCGATCCTGCGCTGCGTGCAATGCCCCGACGTAGGCGGCGACACGTTGTGGATCAACATGGTCGCGGCCTATGAAAACCTGCCCGACGACGTCAAAGAGTTGGTCCAGAATCTCGCAGCCGCGCATGAATTTTTGCCGCTGTTCGGCATCGTGGTGCCCGAAGACCAGCACGACGAGATCCGCAAGAAGTTTCCGCCGGCCATTCACCCTGTCGTGCGCACGCACCCGGAAACGGGCGAAAAGATCCTCTACGTGAACGAGGCGTTCACGACGCATATCGTGAACTACGGTCATCACACCGTTGCGCGCTATCGCTTCGGCTTCGACTTCAAGCTCGCAGAAATGGAACTGCTCCAGTATTTGTACCGCCAGGCGCAGGCGCCGGAGTATCAGGTGCGTCTGCGCTGGAAAGCGAACACGATCGCGTTCTGGGACAACCGCTCGTGCCAGCACTACGCGGTGCAGGACTACTTCCCCGCCGTGCGGCACATGATGCGCGCGACGGTCGTCGGCGATCGCCCGGTTTGAAGCCTTGCAGGGAGAACAACAGATGAAGACACTCAACAGGTTCTATATCGATGGCCGCTGGGTCGAGCCATCCGAACGCGGCAAGGTGATGGACATCGTCAGCCCATCGCTGGAAACGACGATAGGCCAGCTCACGCTTGGCTGCGCGCATGACGCGGATCATGCCGTCGCCGCCGCGCGCGCCGCGTTTCCCGCGTGGTCGGAAAGCTCGCGCGAAACGCGCATTGCGTTGCTCGAACGCATTGCGTTCTGCTATCGCGAGCGGCTCGGGGAGCTCGCGCACGCGGTCTGCGAGGAAATCGGCGCGCCGGCAACGCTGTGCAAAACCTTGCAGGCGCCCATCGGCCTCGCGCATCTGCAGGCCACCATCCACACGCTGCGCCACTTCGAGTTCGAAAGCACGCGCGGCAAGAGCGTGGTGCGGCGCGAAGCGATCGGCGTCGCTGCGTTGATCACGCCATGGAACTGGCCGCTGAACCAGATCGTCGCGAAGGTCGCGCCTGCGCTCGCGGCGGGCTGCACCGTGGTGCTCAAGCCGTCCGAGCTTGCGCCGCTCGACGCCGTGATCTTCGCCGAAATCATGCACGACGCGGACACGCCCGCTGGCGTGTTCAACATGATCTTCGGCGAAGGGCGCGAAGTCGGCGCGCGGCTGTCGTCCCATCCGCATGTCGACATGGTGTCGATCACGGGTTCGACGCGCGCGGGCGTCGAGGTGGCCATCAGTGCGGCGCCGACCGTCAAGCGCGTCGCGCAGGAACTGGGCGGCAAGTCGCCCTTACTGATTCTCGACGACGCCGATCTGCAAGCCGCCGTGACCACGGGCGTCGCGCAATGCATGGCAAACTCCGGGCAAACTTGCATCGCACCGACGCGCATGCTCGTGCCGCGCGCGCGTTACGAAGAAGCGGTGACGATTGCCGCTGCTGTCGCGAATGCCATTCCCGTCGGCGATCCGTCGAACGCGGCGACGAAGATGGGCCCGCTCGCAAATCGCGCGCAGTTCGACAAGGTGCAGCGCATGATCGGCTTGGGCATCGAGGAAGGCGCGCGCGTCGCGGCGGGCGGCCCGGGTCGTCCGGCGGGCCTCGAACGCGGCTTTTACACGAAGCCGACCGTGTTCGCCGATGTGCGCAATCAGATGAAGATCGCGCGCGAAGAAATCTTCGGCCCGGTGCTGTGCATCCTGCCTTATGACGACGAAGCCGATGCGATCGCGATCGCCAACGACAGCGACTATGGCCTTTCCGCCTATGTCGCTTCGAGCGATCTGGAACGCGCGCGGCGCGTCGCCACGAAACTGCGTGCTGGCTCCGTGCGCATCAACGGCGCGATGCTCGACGTCACCGTGCCGTTCGGCGGCTACAAGACCTCGGGTAACGGGCGCGAGTACGGCGCGGAAGGGCTCGCAGAATTTCTGGAGTGCAAGTCGGTGACGGCGTAAGCCGCCTGGACGTCCAGAACAGAACGGGAGATGACGTGATGCGCCATCTCCCGTTTTCGCTTTTTACGACGCTTTTTACGACGCTTTTACGACGGAACGCGCCGGCCGACGGATCGACCGGCTGCCACGCCGACCTCAGAAGCGGTGCGTCATGCCCGCCACCCCGAGAATCTGCTTCGATCCATCCGCTGCCGAGACACCGGGCCAGCTCATGTTCGCAATGCCGTTGTTCTTCATATAGCCCGCGCGCATGTAGACGCTCGTGCGCTTGGACAGGCTGTGATCCGCGCCGACCTGGATGCCGAGCGTGTTGTCGTGCACGCCGCGCACATTGCGATAGATGCCTGCGACCTCGATCACGTCGGCGGATGTCGCCTGGATGGTCGTGCCCAGTTCCATGATGCTGTACGGATGCACCAGCGACGACAGCGCGCCTACCGGCCCGACGCCGGGCACCGTCACGATCTGGCCGCTGCTGGGCGTCTTGACCTGGTTGTATGCGTAGTTGAACTGCAGGTTGACGATACCGAAGCGGTATCCGAGCGCGCCCGTGTAGTGCGCCGTCGACACGAGGTTGAACGTGCTCGCCGGCAGCGGCAGCCCCGCGGCCGTCTGTCCGAGCGAGACCGCCTCCCGTCCGCCGTGCTGGAACTGGTACGCGAGCGCCGCATACAGCCCGGCGCCCTGATAGGTCAGCGCGATATCGAACATGTTGCCCGTCGTCATCGCGATCGGCTGGGACGTGGTGGCCTGGAACGCGTACATCGCGTAAAGCTTCATGCCCCACATTTCCGGCGACTGATACATGACCGAGTTGCTCTGCCGGCCCGACACGTATTGCGTCGCGAGCGTCGCGCGGTCGCGCACGCCGGCGAGGTCGGCGGCCGCGATCGGCGACAGCACTTCGTTGCCGCGAAACGGATCGGTCGGATAGACGGCCCAGAAGCTCGGCTGATACTGACGGCCGAACGTCAGTTGCCCGTAGTCGTCGTGCTTGAGCCCCACCCACGCCTGCCGGTAGAACAACGCCGTCGAATCCGCAAAGAAGGTGCCATTGTTGGCGTTGAAGCCGTTTTCGACGGTGAACGCCGCCTTTAGCCCGCCGCCCAGATCTTCGACGCCTTTCAAACCGAACTGCGAGCCCGCCGAGCCGCCGCTGCGCTCCGAAAACGAATGGTTGCCGGGCACGTAGGCCGAGCCCGGCCCGCTTTTGGTTCCCGCGCCACTATTCAGGTACTGGCCGAACACGTCGACCACGCCGTAGAGCGTCACACTCGACTGCGCGGCGGCGCCGCCCGCGGCGAATGCCAGGGTGGCACCCAGCACCCCTTTACTGATGAAACGCATGCACTGTCTCCTCACATTGTCTCCGCATGTTGCGGACATGGTTCTGCACGATCGCGCCGAAGCCGGCTCTCCCGCCTGGCAGACCGAAACGATGGTTCGTTCGCTGGCTTGTCGCTGGCTCATGGTTGCAGGCGCCCGCGGACGTGGCGCCCACCCGAATCGAGTAGGAACGGGAATACCCCGACTGAAACGCCACCACCCGAACGAGGTGGCCGCGTGCGCGATGCGAGCGTCTACGCTGAGGCGTCATCCTGTTCGCGGACTTTTCTGGTCCGCTTTTCTTGCCCACCTGCCGGGAGCCCAATCGCCATGGACGACTCAGCCGCGTGCAAACCCACCCGGCGTCTGCTGCACACGCGCCACATCGTCTGCAACGGATACGAGCGCAGCGACGGACTGTTCGACATCGAGGCGCGCCTCACGGACATCAAAACCGACACGGCTGACCTGCTCTACAAGCAGGTCCCCGCCGGCGAGCCGCTCCACGATCTGTGCATCACGCTCACCATCGACGCTGCGGGCCTGATCCGGCGCGCGAGCGCATCGACGGATACGGGCCCTTCGCCGTACTGCGCGCAGATCAACGCGGCCTATGAAAGTCTCGTGGGCGTGCGAATCGCGGCCGGATTCAGGAAGCAGGTGAAAGAGCGCGTCGGCGGCAAGCACGGCTGCACGCATCTGACCGAGTTGCTCGGCCCGCTTGCGACCACCGCGCTGCAGACGCTGATGGGCGCACGTCCCGGCGCCAGCGACGCCGAAGCGCACATCGCGCAGATGATCGATACCTGCCACGCCTGGCGCGCCGACGGCGAAGTCGTGCGCTTCGTACGCGAACGCCGAAGCGCAGTTTCGGGCAACGGCGGATCGGCTATCGGTGCAAAAAAGGCGGCAATCGTCGCACGGTCTCTTTCAGACGTGAAATGACATCGCGCAAAACATTCGCCGATTTATATCGAGATAAGAGACGCGGATCGCGCACTACCGCAACGCTGCGCGACCTCCTATCGGTATCGCCCCGAAGCGGCGCTTGATCTGCACTGCGATAGAATGACCCGTCATTTTTTGTCTTCCCAACGGCCATTACCGATGGCGCGGGAGACACGAGGCGCAGGTCGATATGCCGCAGAATTCCCGCTCTGTTTCCGCTTGCCGACGCGACGCCGGCACCGATGAATCCGGCGTCCACCTCCGCTGCTTCCCCCGCGCAATGCGGCGCGTGTCGTCGCGCGCGAACGGCTGCTCGCCCAACTGCGCGACGCGCGCCGCATGCGCTGCATCGTCGTTCAGGGACCGGCCGGCTCGGGCAAGACGACGGCTCTCGTCGCCTGGCGCGAAGCGATGCTGCCGCTCGGCTTCGATATCGCGTGGCTGACTTTCACGTCGGACGACGACGATCCCGCCGTCTGCCTCGGCGATCTGGTCAGCAGCCTCAGCCAGGTGAATCCGTCGATCTGCAAGGAAGCCGCGCTGCTCGGCGGACGCGGAATGGACGAAGAAGCCGTCGAGCGCACGGTGATTGCGCTCGTCAACGGCATCGCGCGCCACCCCGCCGAACTCGTGCTCGTACTCGACGATGTGCATCATCTCGCCAACGCGCGCAACCATGAAGCGCTCCAATGGCTGCTCGATTACGCGCCCGCGAACCTGCATATCGTGTTCGCGTCGCGCACCATCCCGCCGCTGTCGTTGGGCAGGCTGCGCGACCAGGGTCTGGTGCTCGAAATCGACATGCGCGATTTGCGCTTCACTGCCCAGGAATCCGAAGCCTTTCTGAAAGCGCAGATCGGCGATATTTCCACGAAGGACGCGCGGCGCCTCCACGAACTCGCCGATGGCTGGGCGGCGGGACTGCAGCTATTCGCCATCCGCGCCAAGCGCAACCGGCAAGCGCCGGGCAACACGGCATCGGCGGACATGCAGGCGCAATTGCACCTTCACGATCCGCGCGTATTCGCCGATTACTTCGAGCGGGAAGTGTTGTCGCGGCTGTCGCCTTCCGAGGTCGAGCTGCTGATCCGCATGTCAGCGTGCGCGCGCATCTGCGGACCGCTGTGCGTCGCGCTGGTGGGGAGCGAGCAGCATCCCGCCGACGTGCTCGCGCTGCTCGCGCGGCTGGAGAGCGACAACCTGTTCGTCGCGCCCGTCGAGTCGCAGGACGCGGCAGTGTGGTACCGGCTCAATCCACTGTTTCGCGAAACGCTGCTCGAACGTTTCGGCGCGCGCAGTGAGCGTTACCAGCGCGACGTGCACCGCGCCGCATGGGCCTGGTTCCGCGCGCACGGCCACGCGGACGAAGCCGTGCGCCATGCGCTGCTGGCGGGCGAACCGGGCGCGGCCGCGGACCTCGTGCTCGCCGTTGCGCGCGAGTTGCAGGTTGGCGGCGAGTTGCGCAAGGTGGTCGCGCTGATCCGCATGCTGCCCGTCGCGGAAATTCAGGCGCGCCTCGGTCTGCGTCTGTGGATGGCGCATCTGCATCTGTACGCACGCGACTTCGCCGCCTGCGAGACGACGGTCGCGAGCCTGCAAGGCGACATCGGCCACGCCGATCCCTCGCTTCAATACCGGCTCACGCTGCTGCAGGCCGCGCTGGCCGTGCAGCGCGACGACACGGACGGCGCGATGTCGATCCTGCCGCGCCTGCTCGACGCGCCGGCCGAGGCGGACGGGCTGATCGTCGGCGCGCGCAACAATATCCTCTCGTGGCTGTACATGCATCGCGGTCAATATGCGGACGCGCGACGCATGCAACTCGACTCGCCGCCCATCCTGTTCGACGATGCGCCGCTTGTCGGCACGAGCGCGGGCACGTTGAACGGACGCTGCTTCGTCGGCTTCAGCTACGCGCTGGAAGGCAAGTTCGCCCAGGCCGAGCGCATCTGCCGCGACGTGCTGTTCGAAGCCGACTCGCGCGGCAGCCCGGCCGCCGAGGCGAGTTGCCTCGCGGCGGCGCTGCTCGGCGAAGTGCTGTACGAATTCAACGAGCCCGACGCGGCGCGCAAGCTGATCGAAGGCCGCGTCGACGTGCTGGAACGCGTATCGGTGCCCGATTCGGTGCTGCGCGTGCATACCGTGCTGGCGTCCGTGCACTGGCTGGCGGGTCATCATCTCGATGCCATGGCCTATCTCGAACGGCTCGACGAATACGCATCCCAGCACGGGCTGCTGCGCCTCGTCGCGCACGGCCTTGCCGAGCAGGTACGCCATCATCTGTCCATCGATCATTTCGATGCCGCCGAAGCTGCGCTCGCACGTCTCGATACGCTTGCCGCGCGGGTTCCGCCCGAGCGCGCGAGTACGCTGACGGCCGTGGCAGCGCTGACGGATCAGGCGCATGCCGACTGGTGCGTCGCGCACGAAGACTTCGAGGCGGCTGCCGTGCGGCTGCAACCGCTGATCGCGCTGTGCGAAGAGCGCGGCTGGCAACGCCATGCGGCGCGCTATGAGATGCAGGCGGCCGTCGTTGCGGCGCGCCTTGGACGAACGGCTGCGATGCATAAATTCGTGTTGTCGGCGTTGCGGCGCGGTCACCGCCTCGGCCTCGTGCGCACGCTGCTCGATGCGGACCGTGGCGCGCTGGACGTGATTCATGCCGTGCTCGACGCGACGCCGGAAGATCCCTTGCTGCGTTTCTACGCGTCGCGGCTGGATGCGGCGCATGAGGCCGCCGCGGCCGGGGCCGGGGCCGGACGGTGCGCCGCACCTGTCGATGCGCGCGGCAATATGTCGACAGGCGCCGAACTGCTGAGCGAGCGTGAAGCAGAGGTCGTGCACCTGCTCGCGCAGGCGCTGCCGAACAAGAAGATCGCGCGCACGCTCGGTTTGTCGCCGGAAACCGTCAAATGGCATCTGAAGAATATCTACGGCAAGCTCGGCGTATCGAGCCGTGACGAAGCCGTAGCGCGGGTGCGCGACTTCGAGCTGGGACGCGCGTCGGCCGAGACCGTACGCTGACGGCGCAGCACGCGCGACCCGCCACCTGCTTGCGGGCTTTCATCCTCATCGACGCCGCCACCCGGCACGGGTGGTTTTGCACGTAGCGTCTGCCACTACGCTTGGATACAGGTCAGCCGCGCGTCGACACGCCGGCAACCTTCACGACAAAACGCGGATGCGCGGCGCTCATCACGCAGTCCAGCAACCATGTTGCACAAGGCCAGCGTAGGGCGCGAAAGCGCCCCGCTGGCCATCGCTGACATAGGAGACAAGGCGTCATGATGACGGTCACCCCTACTCAACCGGCGGCAGCGTCCTACCGTCCCGTTCGCATTCCCGAGCGGCGCACGGTGGTCGAACGTCGCGCGGACGGTACGCTGATACTGCGTTCGGCCACGCCGCCGCCCGACATCGCCGAAAAAAGCTTCGCGGATTTCATCCCCGCGTGGGCCGCCCAGCGTGGCAACAAACCCGCGTTCCGCGAACGCGACGCGTGCGGCGAGTGGCGTTCACTGAGTTGGGCCGAACTGTGGCGGCAGGTCCAGCTCGTCGGCGCGGCGCTGCTCGAGCTTGGCCTCGATCACGATCAGCCGCTGATGCTCCTGTCGGGCAACTCGATCGAGCAGGCGGTGCTGCTGCTCGCCGCCGAGTATGTCGGCGTGCCCACCGCGCCCGTCTCGCCCGCGTATTCGACCGTCAGCAAGGATTTCGCACGCCTCGCCGGCGTCGCGACACTCGTGCCGCCCGCCGCGCTGTTCGTACAGGACACGGCGCCGTATGAGCGCGCGCTTGCCGCCCTCAGCTCGGCTACGACGACCGTTATCACGGTTCGGGGCGTGCGCCCCGGCGTGATCGCCTGGGCAGACCTGATCGACGAAGATCTCACGCCGCTACAGATCGCCAAGGTCGCAGCCGCGCACGCGTCGATCCGCGCCGACGACACCGCCCGCGTGCTGTTCACTTCCGGTTCGACAGGCACGCCCAAAGGCGTCGCGCTGACGTACGGCAACTTCCGCGCGGTCGCCGCCTACTATGCCGACAACCTCGGCTGGCTGCGCGAGACCGAGCCCGTGTTTCTCGACTGGCTGCCGTGGCACCACGGGCTCGGCGGCGTGTTGAACCTCGGGCGTTCGATCCAGTTCGGCGCGGCCCATCATATCGACGACGGCCGGCCGCTGCCCGGCATGATCGAACGCACGGTGCGCAATCTGCGCGACGTGTCGCCCACTATCTTCACGAGCGTGCCGTCCGCGTGGACCGTGCTCGCAGGCGAACTCGAACGCGACCCGGCGCTTGCGCGCAAGCTGTTCGCGAATGTGCATTTCTTTGGCTACGGCGGCGCGAGCCTGCCCCGCGATATATGGGAGCGCATCCAGCGCGTCGCGGAGCAGACCATCGGGCAGCGTATCGCGTTCTGCACGGGCCTCGCCTGTACCGAAACGAGCGGCATGGGCACCTACTGCGGCCGCGCGAATGCGGAAAACGGCAATATCGGCACGCCCGTCCCTGGCGCCGAGGTGAAGCTCGTACCGCTCGAAGGCGACGACGCGCGCTACGAGATCCGCATGCGCGGACCGCACGTGTTCGGCGGCTATATCGCGCATCCGGAACTGACGGCGGCCGCCTTCGACGACGACGGCTTCTTCCGTCTCGGCGACGCCGTGCGTCTCGTGAATACCGACGATCCGTCGCAAGGCATGATGTTCGCCGGCCGCGTCGTCGAAGACTTCAAGCTGACCAACGGCACATGGGTGCGTACGGGCGCCGTCCGGCTCGCGCTGCTGGAGCGCTGCTCGCCGCTGCTGACGGATGCCGTGATCTGCGGACACGATCACGATTATCTCGCCGCGCTCGCCTGGCCCAATGTCGCCGCGTGCAGGAAGCTCGCGCCGAAACTCGCGACACTCGATGTCGCGGCGCTCGTGCAGCACCCCATCGTCGTCGACGCGCTGAGCGAGTGTCTGCGCGCGCAGGCAAGCAGCGGCTCGAGTCTGCGCATCGAGCGCGTGATGCTGATGGCCGAGCCGCCGTCCATCGACGCCAATGAGATCGCCGACAAGGGCTACGTCAACCAGTCGGTGACGCGCGCGCGACGCGCGCATTTCGTCGAACAGCTTTTTCAGACTCCGTCCGCCGGGCACATCGCCAGCGCGCAGTAACGATCCGCAAAAGGCCTACGCCTTCATTCGAACAGGAATATTTAGTCATGCAAATTACCAGAACCGTCTTCCGCGACGATCACGAAATGCTGCGCACCAGCGCGCGGCGCTTTCTCGAACGCGAATGCGTGCCGAAGCAGGCCGAGTGGGACAAGGCGGGCAAAGTCGACCGCGAAACGTGGCTCAAGGCGGGCCGCGAAGGTCTGCTGTGCCTCACCTTGCCGACGGAGTACGGCGGCGGCGGCGGCGACTTCGGCCACGCGGCCGTGCTCAATGAAGAGATCAACCGCTCGGGTGTCAGCGGCCTGGGCTTTTCGGTGCACTCGGACATCATCGCGCCGTATATCGCGCGGCTCGGCAATGAAGAACAGAAGGAACGCTGGCTGCCGAAAGTCTGCTCCGGCGAAGCCATTCTCGCGATCGGCATGACCGAGCCGGGCACGGGCAGCGACCTGAAAGCGATTCGCACGACGGCGATCCGCGACGGCGACGAGTACGTGATCAACGGCAGCAAGACTTTCATCAGCAACGGGCTGAATGCCGATCTCATCATCATGGTCTGCAAGACCGATCCGAACGCGGGCTCGAAGGGCGTGAGCCTGATCGTCGTCGAAGCGGATCGCGACGGCTTCCGGCGCGGCCGCAAGCTCGACAAGGTCGGCCAGCATGCGCAGGACACGGCAGAACTGTTCTTCGACAACGTGCGCGTGCCCGTGTCGAACCGTCTCGGCGAGGAAGGCAAGGGCTTCGCGTACCTGATGGCCGAACTGCCGCAAGAGCGTCTGTCCATTGCAATCGGCGCGGCTGCCAAGCTGGAAGTCTGTCTCGATCACACGATCAACTACGTGAAGGATCGCCGCGCGTTCAATCAGACCGTGTGGGACTTCCAGAACACCAAGTTCAAGCTGGCCGACATCAAGGCGCAGGCCTCGGCCGTGCGTCTGCTCGTCGACCACTATCTCGCGGAACACGTGCGCCGCCGCCTGACGCTCGAAGAAGCCGCGATCGCCAAGCTGTTCGCCACGGAAACGCTCGGCAAGGCCCTCGACGACATGGTGCAGCTGCACGGCGGCTACGGCTACATGCTCGAGTACCCCGTCGCCCGCGCGTTTGCCGATGCGCGCGTGATGCGTATCTATGGCGGCACGAGCGAGGTCATGCGCGACCTAATCTCCCGCAAGCTGTGATCCCACACGTCAATCGAACATCCATTCAGAAGGAGCAGTGACATGACTCGCAATGTCTTCGTCGCCGGTGTCGGCATGATTCCGTTCAAAAAGCCGGGCACCAGCGATACCTATGACGTGATGGGCGCGAACGCGGTGCGCGATGCGCTCGCCGATGCAGGTATCGGTTATGGCGACGTGCAGCAGGCCTACGCCGGTTACGTGTACGGCGATTCGACCTCCGGTCAGAAAGCGCTCTATCACGTCGGCATGACGGGCATTCCCGTCATCAACGTGAACAACAACTGCGCGACGGGCTCGTCGGCGCTGTTTCTCGCACGCCAGGCCGTCGCGAGCGGCGCGGTCGATTGCGCGCTCGCCGTTGGCTTCGAGTACATGGGGCCGGGCGCGCTCAAGTCCGTGTGGACCGATCGCGCCAGCGCGCTCGAACGCGCGCTCGACATGACGGATCAACTCGTCGGCCGCCCCGAAGGACTGAGCAACGCGATTCGCCAGTTCGCGGGCGCCGGCATGGCGCACATGAAGAAGTACGGCACGAAGCTCGAAACGTTCGCGAAGATTCGCGCGAAGGCGAGCCAGCACGCGGCGCGTAATCCGTTCGCCGTGTTCCGCAACGTCGTGTCGACGGAAGACGTGCTGGCCTCGCCGGTGCTGTGGGACGGCGTGCTGACGCGTCTGATGGCCTGTCCGCCGACCTGCGGCGCGGCTGCCGCGATCATCGTTTCCGAAGAATTCGCGCGCAAGCGTGGGCTGCATACCGACGTGACGATCGCGGGCCAGGCGCTCACGACGGATCTGCCGAGCACGTATGAGGCGCGCGACATGATCCGCGTGGTCGGTTTCGACATGACGCGCGACGCCGCGAAGAGCGCGTATGAGCAGGCGGGCATCGGCCCGCAAGACATCGACGTGATCGAACTGCACGACTGCTTCGCGCAGAACGAGCTGCTGACGTACGAAGGGCTCGGCCTGTGCGCGGAAGGCGACGGCGCGAAGCTCGTCAACGACGACGACAACACGTATGGCGGCAAATGGGTGGTCAATCCGTCGGGTGGTCTGCTGTCGAAGGGACATCCGTTGGGCGCGACAGGTCTTGCACAGTGTTTCGAGCTCACGCAGCAGTTGCGCGGCAAGGCGGATGCGCGCCAGGTCGAAGGCGCGCGGGTCGCGCTCGCGCATAACGTCGGGCTGGGCGGCGCGTGCGTCGTGACCGTCTACAAGGCGGCGCGCTGAGACCGCTTGAAGCGGCCGCCTTCACGGAGCATTCGACATGATCGACAAAAAATTTATCGGCAAGGTGTTGCCGCCGTTTTGCGCAGTCGCCGAAGCAGGTCAGTTGCGCCTCTTCGCAAAGGCGACGGGCGAGACCAATCCCGTCTATCTGGACGAATCGGCGGCGCGCGACCTGGGACATCCCGCCCTGCCGTTGCCGCCCACGTTTCTGTTCTCGCTGGAGTTTCAGCAGCCGGATACGAGTTGGCGCGACGAGCTGGGTATCCAGATGTCGCGCATCCTGCACGGCGAGCAGTCGTTCACGTACCACCGCCTTGCGCATGCGGGCGATGTGCTGCGCTTCGAAAGCCGCATCGCCGACATCTACGACAAAAAGAACGGCGCGCTCGAATTCGTCGTGCGCGAAACACGCGTGACGAACCAGCAAGGCGAGCATGTCGCCGATCTGCGCAGCGTGCTCGTGCAACGCAACGGCTAACGGAGAACGCCTATGACCAGCTTGAAATTCGACGACGTGAAGATCGGCGACACGCTGCCGCCGCTGACGCTCGAACCCGTCAACCGCACGACGCTTGCGCTCTTCGCGGGCGCGTCGGGCGATCACAACCGCGTGCATATCGATACCGACTACGCCCGCAAGGCGGGCATGCCCGACGTATTTGCGCACGGGATGCTGTCGATGGCTTATCTCGGCCGGCTGCTGACGCGCTGGGTCGATCAGCGGCAGTTGCGCGAGTTCGGTGTGCGCTTTGTCGGCATCACGCATCTGGGGCATCAGGTGACCTGCACGGGCCGCGTCGTCGACAAATTCGAAGCCGACGGCGAAGGGCGCGTGAAGCTGGAGATTCAGACGGCCAATCAATACGGCGAGCCGCGCGTAGTCGGTGAGGCCGTAATCGCGCTTTGATGCGGCGCTTTATGCAGCGCTTTGATGCAGCGCTTTAAGCAGCACTCGGACCCGCGCTTCGACGCGATCCGACCTACACAGGAGAACAGCTAATGGGAAAGCTTGACGGCAAGGTTGCCCTCGTCACGGGCTCGGGACGCGGCATCGGTCGCGCAATCGTCGAGAAGTTCGCGAACGAAGGCGCGCGCATCGTGGTCAACGACCTCGACGCCGATCCGGCGCACGAAACGGTCGAAGCCTTGAAGAAGATGGGCGTGGAAGCCGTAGCCTGCGTTGGCAACGTGACCGCGCCGGATTTCGCGGATCGCTTCGTCGGCACCGCGCTGAAGGCATTCAAGGGTATCGACATCATCGTCAACAACGCAGGCTATACGTGGGACGACGTGATCCAGAAGATGAGCGACGAGCAGTGGTACGCGATCATCGACTGTCATATGACGGCGCCGTTTCGCATCCTGCGCGCCGCGTATCCGCATGTGAAAGCGCTGCACGCCGCCGACAAGGAAGCGGGCCGCGAGGTGTATCGCAAGATCGTGAACATTTCGTCGGTGTCCGCACTGAACGGCAATGCTGGCCAGATGAACTATTCGTCGGCGAAAGCGGGCGTGATCGGCATGACGCGGGCATTGGCGCGCGAATGGGGGCGTTTCAACGTCAACGTCAACTGCGTGGCGTTCGGTCTGATCCACACACGGATGACTTCGGCGGATGCGCATGCGGGCGCAACGGTCAATATCGACGGCCGCGATATTCGCGTGGGACTGAATCCCGACATGCTGAAGTCGCACGCGCAGCGCAATCCCCTCGGACGCGGCGGTACGCCGGAAGAAGCGGCTGGCGGCGTGTATCTGTTCTGTTCGCCCGAGTCCAATTACATCACGGGGCAAACCATCGCTGTGGCGGGGAATCTGCAGTAGCTGTGTTGCGTGGAAGCCCGGCCGTTCACCGGAACCGGCCGGGCTTTTTCAGGGCGTCTCCGTTGTGGAGACGCCTTTTTTTATTGCTTCGCTCCGTGAGCAGCCAGCGACGCGACAGCCGCCGCCGGCAACGCCTTTAGATCGACGAAACCAGCTTCGGCACCGCATCGAATAGATCGGCTTCGAGACCGTAGTCAGCGATGCTGAAAATCGGCGCTTCCGGGTCCTTGTTGATCGCGACGATCACCTTCGAGTCCTTCATCCCCGCCAGATGCTGGATCGCACCCGAGATGCCACAGGCGATATACAACTGCGGCGCGACGATCTTGCCCGTCTGTCCGACCTGCCAGTCATTCGGCGCGAAACCTGCATCCACCGCTGCGCGGCTCGCGCCGAGCGCGGCGCCCAGCCGGTCGGCGAGCGGCGTCAGCACTTCGTCGAAGCGCTCGCTGCTGCCGAGCGCACGGCCGCCGCTCACTACGATCTGCGCATCCGCGAGTTCGGGCCGCTCGCTCTTCGCCACCTGCCACTCGACGAACGTCGAAAGGCCAGCGTCGCTCACGGCATCGATGGCTTCGATCTGCGCGCTGCCGCCTTGCGGCGACGCCGCGTCGAAGCTCGTCACGCGCACGGTCAAGACCTTGATGGCGTCGCCGGAGCGCACGGTCACGAGCGCATTGCCCGCGTAGATCGGGCGCTCGAACGTATCAGCGCTCACCACGCGCACGATGTCCGAAATCTGCGCGACGTCGAGTAGCGCTGCGACACGGGGCGCGACGCTCTTGCCCATACTCGTCGCAGGAAACAGGATGTGGCTGTAGCGCGCAGCGACGTGCATCACCTGCGCGCCCAGGTTCTCGGCGAGACCGTGGGAGAGTTGCGTTGCGTCGGCGACCAGCACGCGCGATACACCCTCGATGCGCGCCGCCGCGTTTGCCGCGTCCTGCACGCCATGTCCCGCGACCAACACATGCACGTCGGCGCCGCATTGCAGCGCGGCCGTCACGGTGCACAGCGTGGCGCTTCTGATCGATGCGTTGTCATGCTCGGCAACCACCAGCACGCTAGTACGTTCAGTCATATTTGTCTCCTCACAGTACCTTGGCTTCCGTTTTCAACTTCGCGACGAGCGCGGCAACGTCGGGCACTTTCACGCCCGCACCGCGTTGCGGCGGCTCGGCGGTCTTCAGCACCGTCATCCGCAGCGCGATATCGACGCCGAGTTGTTCGGGCGTCGTCGTATCGAGCGGCTTCTTCTTCGCCTTCATGATGTTCGGCAACGTGGCGTAGCGGGGCTCGTTGAGTCGCAAGTCGGAGGTGACGACAGCGGGCAGCGCGAGACGCACGGTTTCCAGTCCCCCGTCGATCTCGCGCGTCACGATCGCGAACGAACCGGCGATCTCGAGCTTGCTTGCACACGTTGCCTGCGGCAGGCGCGCAAGCGCGGCGAGCATTTGCCCCGTCTGGTTGCAATCGTTGTCGATTGCCTGCTTGCCGAACAACACGAGTTGCGGCTTTTCCCTGTCGACCAGCGCATTGAGCAGCTTCGCGACGGCGAGCGGTTCGAGCTCGGCATCCGTTTCGACGAGAATCCCGCGATCCGCGCCGATCGCCATCGCGGTGCGCAGCGTCTCCTGACACGCAGCCACGCCGCACGACACAGCGACGACCTCGCTCACGATGCCCCGCTCTTTCAGGCGGACGGCTTCTTCGACGGCGATTTCGTCGAACGGATTGATGCTCATCTTCACGTTGGCGAGATCGACGCCCGAACTGTCGGACTTCACACGCACTTTCACGTTGAAGTCCACCACGCGCTTGACCGCGACGAGTGCTTTCATCTGTTGTCTCCTGTCGTTCGATTAACCTGCCGATGCGTCAGACTCGAAACCGAGCCCGCAAGCCGCCATCCGTTCGATAGCAGCGGCGTCGAAGCCCCAGTCGCGCAAGGCGCGCAAGCCGCCCTGCCCGCGCTGCGGCGCGGGTCTGTCGATGCGCGACGGGGTGGCCGAAAAGCGCGGCGCAGGTGCGGGCTGCACGACGCCCGCCACTTCGACGAAGCTGCCGCGCGCACGATGCTGCGGGTGATCGGGCGCCTCGGAAAAGCCGAGTACGGGCGCGACGCATGCGTCGCTGCCATCGAATGCCGCGCACCATTCGTCGCGCGTGCGTGCAGCGAATGCCGCGGCGAAGGCTTCGCGCAGAACCGGCCAGCCGCTGCGATCGTGCTGCTTTGGAAGGCCGGCATCCGCGAGGCCGAGCTTGTCGAGCAGTTGCGCGTAGAAGCGCGCTTCGACTGCGCCGACGGCCATGTAGTGGCCGTCGCGCGTGCGATAGCTGTCGTACCACGGCGTGCCGCCGTCGAGCAGATTGCTCGCGCGTTGCTCGCGCCAGTTGCCCGACGCGAGCAAGCCCCAGATCACCGCGCCGAGCTGCGCCGCGCCTTCCGTCATTGCCGCGTCGACGACCTGGCCCGATCCGCCGCGCTGCACGCCGAGCAACGCCGACACGACGCCGAGCGCGAGCAGCATGCCGCCTCCGCCGTAATCGCCGACCAGATTCAGCGGCACGACGGGTGCGCCATCAGCCGGTCCGATGCCTGACAACACACCGGACAGCGCGATGTAGTTCAGATCGTGGCCGGCGCGCGCCGCGAGCGGGCCTGTTTGACCCCAGCCCGTCATGCGTCCATAGACGAGCTTCGGATTGCGCGTGAGGGCCTCGTCCGGGCCGAGTCCGAGCCGCTCCATCGTGCCGGGCCGATAGCCTTCGATCACGACATCAGCCCGCGCCATCAGATCGAGCGCCGCTGCCGCCGATGCAGGCTGCTTCAGATCGAGCGTGACCGAGCGGCGCCCGCGGCCTGTGACGTCGATGCGCTTGCCGTTGGTTTTCGGCCCGAGATCGTCGGGCGCAGCAGGCCTGTCGATGCGCAGCACGTCCGCGCCCATATCGGCGAGCAGCATCGCGCCGAAGGGCCCGGGACCGATCGCCTCGAATTCCAGCACTCTGATTCCGTTCAAAACGCCCATCGTCCATCTGTCTCCATGGAAATGCGGCCCGGCGGCGGGTGCCGGCCGGGCCTTGCTGTCGATTTGTGAGTGTCGGGGCGGCAGAATGCCCCTTGATCGTAGTAGGCCCTGGCGGGCCGCGGACAGGACCACCCCGAACGGGTGGCGAAGGGAGTGCGCGCTTTGCGAGCATTACCGCAATTCATTAATTAATTCGGATGGCGAATTAATCGAAACCAGAAAGAAAAAGCCCTCACAAGTGAGGGCCTTTCTTTCATTCGCTCTACGCTTGCCGGTTTTTCAAACGCTTACCGGATTACGCAAAGACTTACGCGAAGTTCTTTTCCGCGAAGTCCCAGTTCACGATGTTCCAGAATGCTTCGACGAACTTCGGACGCGCATTGCGGTAGTCGATGTAGTACGCGTGTTCCCACACGTCGATCGTGAGGAGCGCCTTTGCGTCCGTGGTCAGCGGCGTCGCGGCGTTGCTCGTCGACACCAGATCCAGCGAACCGTCTGCCTTCTTCACGAGCCATGCCCAGCCCGAGCCGAACGTGCCGACTGCCGTCTTCGTGAATTCTTCCTTGAATTTGTCGAAGGAGCCCCACTTCGCGTTGATCGCTTCCGCGACCTTGCCCTTCGGCGCGCCACCACCTTGCGGCGACAGGCTGTTCCAGAAGAACGTGTGATTCCAGATCTGCGCGGAGTTGTTGAAGATACCGCCCGACGACTTCTTGACGATCTCTTCCAGCGGCAGGTTCTCGAACTCAGTGCCCTTGATCAGATTGTTCAGGTTGGTCACATAGGTCTGATGGTGCTTGCCGTAGTGAAACTCAAGCGTCTCTTCCGACATGTGCGGAGCGAGCGCGTTCTTCGCGAACGGCAGCGGCGGGAGCGTATGTTCCATGGTGCTATTCCTTTGTATCTGTTTATGGGGAGTCTGCGGATAACGCTGTGGGAGCACTCGATTGTAGGCGACTTGGAATAACCCCGCAAACGCAAGCCCTTTATGGTCTGCATTGCGAAAACGCGCTGCGCGGGCAGCGTAATTAATGCTCGCGCAGCGGCCTTTCACCTGTCGTATGAAGGTCAAAACTACTGCGCCCAACGGTGCTTCAGAACACGATTAAAAGCCATCCGTAAGACGCGGCTGAACATCCGACAGCGCGATATCCGCTGAGCCTTCAGCGAGGTGAACGGTCATGCGACGGCCCGGTTTCAGTGCCGATGGCGCGCGCACTGCGCGGCCGTTTTGCGCATCGAGCAAGGCTGCGTAGCCGCGTTCGAGCGTGCGTTGCGGGCTCAGCACTTCGAGCCGCGCGGCAAGCGTTTCCACGCGCGCAATGTGTCTTTCATGTTGACGCAACAATGCGCGCTCGAGCCGCTCGGCAAGGCCGCTCACTTGCGAACGATGCAGCGAGAGATCGGGACGCCAGCGCTGCCAGCGCATCTGCACGAGCGCGAAACGACCACGCGCATCGCGCACGGGCCGCGCCCCCGCCGACGCGAGCCGCACACTCAGCTGCTGCAGATGCGTGCGTTGCCGCGCGAGCCTTTCGGCCGGCGACACGAGACGCCGCGCGAGCCAGTCGAGCTGCTGCGCGCGCCGCTCCATCATGCGGCCGAAGCCGCGCGCAAGTGTGGCGTGACGATGATCGAGCTCGCGCAGCAGCAGCACGCGTTGCGGGCTGACGAGTTCGGCGGCGCCCGTGGGCGTGGGCGCGCGGACGTCGGCGGCGAAGTCGGCGATCGTGAAGTCGGTTTCGTGACCGACACCGCTCACGACGGGCACCTCGCTCGCCGCAATCGCACGAGCCAGCACTTCTTCGTTGAAAGCCCACAGGTCTTCGATCGAGCCGCCGCCGCGGCACACGATCAGCACGTCCACTTCACCGCGCCGGCTCGCCATCTCGACCATCGCGGCCAGCTTCGCGCTGACGCCCGCGCCCTGCACGGGCGCCGGATAGACGATCACGGGAATGTGCGGCGCGCGGCGCGCCAGGGTGGTCAGCACGTCGCGCAACGCGGCCGCCTGCAACGACGTGACAATGCCGATCGCGCGTGGATGCACGGGCAGCGCGCGCTTGCGTTCCGCGTCGAACAGACCTTCCGCTTCGAGTTGCGCCTTCAGCCGCAGGAACGCTTCGTACAAACGACCCTGCCCCGTACGGCGCACGGCCTCGACATTCAGTTGCAGTTCGCCACGCGGCTCGTACATCGTGACGAGCGCGCGCACTTCGATCTTGTCGCCTTCGCGCGGCGTGAACTCCGCGTATTGCGCGCGGCCGCGGAACATCACGCAGCGCATCTGCGCCTGCGCGTCCTTGATCGAGAAGTACCAGTGCCCGCTCGCGGCGCGCGTGAAGTTGGACACTTCGCCCGACACCCAGACGAGCGGGAACGAGCGTTCGAGCATCGTGCCGATCGCGCGGTTGAGTACCGAGACGGGAACGACGGCATCGCCGCCCGCGCCAGCGGACGACGAGAAAGGACTTTCGGAATTCATGCGAGGAATGGTTTAAACAGGCCGGACAGACGATAGACCGATCGGCCAGCCAGGTCCAGCGCGTTCTAAGCCTCTTTCGCCGGATTGTTAAAAGTGTCCACATGTCGGGAGGGCCATCGAGAGCGCACTCAAAAGCGGCCCCAGAGCCCACTTAATACCATTTAACTCGTTGATTTTTATCATATTTTTACTTCTTAAAAGTTCCCATCTACCGAGCCGATGCTTGCGCGACGGCCCTCCCGACAAATTGCAAGGCACGTTCTCCACAAAGTTATCCACAGGCTATGGATAAAGCATTGGTCGTGCGAGATCGATGTGGGGTGGCCTATCCGACTTGCAGCTAACGCCGCTCGCGCGCTAGAGTGCCGGGTTCTGGCGGAATCTGTCGGACGCGGCGAGCGCGCCTGCGCGAATGGATTTCGCCGTCGCGCTCATGCTGCTGACGGCCGTCGTCGTCCGCGTTCCATGGTTTCCCGTCGTTCCCCTGGTCTTTCAACCGTCGGTGCGCAACCGACCGCCCGGAGATGCCTGCTGATGCTCGCCCTGTCCGTCCTGACTGACGCACCGCGCACGCCGGCCGCCCGCCGATGAGCGAATTAGCTTCCCGTATCGAAGCGCGCATCGCGCGCGAGTGGCAGCAGCGCGGCCCGCTCGCGTGGGCGATGACGCCGTTCGCCTGCGTGTTCGGCGCGATTGCGCTCGCGCGCCGCTCGGCGTTCAGGCTCGGCTGGCTGAAGTCGGTGCGTGTCCGCGTGCCCGTCGTGGTGGTCGGGAACGTGACGGTCGGCGGCACGGGCAAGACGCCGACGGTGATCGCGCTCGTGCAGGCGCTGCGCAGCGCGGGCTTCACGCCGGGCGTGGTGTCGCGCGGCTACGGCGCGAAGATCACGCTGCCGACGCTGGTCACGCCGACGTCGAAGGCATCGCAGGCGGGCGACGAGCCGCTCCTGATCGCGCGCCGCACGGGTGCCCCCGTGTTCGTCTGCCCCGATCGCGTCGCCGCCGCGGAGGCGCTGTGCAAGGCGCATCGCAACGTCGACGTGATCGTCAGCGACGACGGCTTGCAGCACTACCGGCTGGCGCGCGACGCGGAGATCGTCGTGTTCGATCACCGGCTGGGCGGCAACGGCTTCCTGCTGCCCGCCGGTCCGTTGCGCGAGCCGCTGTCGCGCGAACGCGACGCGACGCTGATCAACAATCCGTATGAACGCGCGCTGCCGCCCTGGCCGAATACCTTCTCGCTGGAACTCGCGCCCGGCGATGCGTGGCATCTCGACAATCCGCGCCTGCGCCGCCCGCTGGCGCAGTTTGCCGGCGAGCGCGTGCTTGCGGCGGCGGGCATCGGCGCGCCCGAGCGTTTCTTCGCGACGCTGCGCGCAGCGGGCCTTTCGCCGCAGACGCGCGCCCTGCCCGATCATTACGCGTTCAGCACGAATCCGTTCGTCGACGTCGACGCCGACGCGATCCTGATCACTGAAAAGGATGCGGTAAAATTAGGGTCCTGGCACGATGCGCGGCTCTGGGTCGTCCCCGTCGAAGCCACGCTCGATCATCGCCTCATTGCACTCGTTGTGGAGAAAGTCCGTGGACGCTCGCCTGCTTGAAATTCTCGTTTGCCCGATCTGCAAGGGCCCGCTCAGCTACGACCGCGCCGCGCAGGAGCTGATCTGCAACGCAGACAAGCTCGCCTATCCGATCCGCGACGGCATTCCCGTGATGCTGGTCGACGAAGCGCGGCAAACGGTCGAAGGCACGCCCGTCGATCTCAACCCGGGCTCCGTCGCCTGAGCGCCGCAGCGTGTACGCGGTGCGTCGAGCCGCGCGCTGCACGCCGCCACTGAACACCTACCCCGCGCCGCCGATCAGGCGGCGCGTCTTTCTCGGCCCGCACAAGGCCTGACGTCACGCTTCCGATGAACGACACCCTGCACACTCCGCCCTTCATCGCCGTCGTCCCGGCGCGCCTCGCGTCGACGCGCCTGCCGAACAAGCCGCTGGCCGATATCGGCGGCAAGCCGATGGTGGTGCGCGTCGCGGAACGCGCGCTCGAATCGGGCGCGCAGCAGGTGCTGGTCGCGACCGACGCGCAATCGGTATTCGACGTCGCGCGCGCGCATGGCATCGACGCGATGATGACGCGCGCCGATCATCCGTCGGGCACGGACCGTCTCGCGGAAGTGGCGGCGCACTACGGCTGGAGCGACGACACGATCGTCGTCAACGTGCAGGGCGACGAGCCGCTGATCGATCCGGCGCTGGTGCGCGGCGTAGCGTCGCACCTCGCTTCGACGGAAGGCTGCGCGATCGCGACGGCTGCGCATCCGATCCACGAGCCCGCGGACGTGTTCAATCCGAACGTCGTCAAGGTCGTGCTCGATGCACGCGGCGTCGCGCTGTACTTCTCGCGCGCGCCGATTCCATGGGCGCGCGACGCCTACCAGCCGCATTGGCCAAATGTCGCGCGGATGCCGGCTCCGCCTGCACCCGCTGCCGTGTACCGGCATATCGGGCTGTATGCGTATCGCGCGAAGTTCCTCCGTACTTACCCGAGTCTGTCGATCTCGCCGATCGAGCAGGCCGAAGCGCTCGAGCAACTGCGGGCGATGTGGCACGGCGAGCGTATCGCGGTGCTCGTCACGCATGACGCGCCGCTGCCGGGCGTCGACACGCCTGACGATCTGGCCCGTGTACAGGCGTTTTTCGGGTCGTCGGCGTAAGAAGCCATGGCATAATCGATCGTTCGCGCGATTCACCCGATATCGATGCGCGTTGATCGATATCACTATTCGCCCGTTTTTTATCCGCCTGTTTTGCCGTTTGCTTCGCAGCGCCGTTCATTGCGTGCAGCGCGAAGCCGGCAGCGAAAAGCTGCCCGGCCATCACAGCGGCAACGAAGAATCAAGAGCGTCGACCGCGGCATCCACTCTCGCGGCGCGCCACACAGAATTGACATAGATCTGGAGATATCAAATGCGTTTGATCCTGTTGGGCGCACCTGGCGCGGGCAAGGGCACCCAAGCCAACTTCATCAAGGAAAAGTTCGGCATTCCGCAAATTTCGACGGGCGACATGTTGCGCGCCGCCGTCAAGGCAGGCACGCCGCTTGGCATCGAAGCGAAGCGCTACATGGATGCGGGCGAACTCGTCACGGATGAACTCATCATCAATCTCGTGAAGGAACGTCTGCAAGACTGCGATTGCGAGAACGGTTATCTGTTCGACGGCTTCCCGCGCACCATTCCGCAAGCGGAAGCAATGAAGAACGCGGGCGTGGCCATCGACTACGTGCTGGAGATCGACGTGCCGTTCGACGAGATCATTACGCGCATGAGCGGGCGCCGCATGCACCCGGCGTCGGGCCGCACGTATCACGTGAAGTTCAATCCGCCGAAGGTCGAAGGTGTCGACGACGTGACGGGTGAGCCGCTGATCCAGCGGGACGACGACAAGGAAGAGACGGTGAAGAAGCGCCTCGACGTGTACGTTGCTCAGACCAAGCCGCTGATCGAGTACTACAACAACTGGGCGCAGAAAGGCGATCCGTCGTCGCCGCTCAAGGCGCCGCAATATCGGCGTATCTCGGGCTTGGGTTCCGTCGATGAAATTCGTGCGCGTGTGTTTGAGGCGCTGAAGTAAGTTTTTTTGTCTTGCGACGGTGGGCGGGTTGCCGGTGTTTGCGCTGGCATCCGCGATGCGTTAGCTCACTTCACGCGTTGCCCCTGTGCGGGGCGGCACGTTTTCTTTGGTTGTCGGCGGCGCCGGATTGTTTGCCTGTGTTTGCGCTGGCATCCGCGTGTTGTTAGCGTGCTTCAAGCGTTGCCCCTGTGCGGGGCGGCACCTACTCTTTGGTTGTCGGCGACGCCGGATCGTTTGCTCGTGTTTGCGCTGGCATCCGCGTGTTGTTGGCGTGCTCCACGCGTCGCCCCTGTGCGGGGCGGCACCTACTTTTCTTTGCCGCCGCAAAGAAAAGTAGGCAAAAGAAAGCGGCTCACACCGCCAGTTCTAGTTCTTGCCTGAGGGCCCCCACAGGGTCTTACGCTTCACACGGCAACTTGCTTGTTCATGCCCGTTGCCAGCGCTCTGAATGTGCGCCTCACCCGTTTCACACTCCCCCACAACAGCGTGCCGCGCCAGACAGTCCACCGCCGCCCAGGTGGTGTACTGTGTGTAGGTTGTCGCGTCGTATGCGTTAGCGCTCTTGCAGGGTGGAGCGCATGTGCGATCGGTCTGGAGTGGTGCGTGTGAAGTACAGGAAACCTACATACAGTACACCACCTGGGCGGCGCATACGATTCGCTGCCTCCCGCTGTGCTACGGGCGATCGAAGCGGGTGATGCCTCTCTTCGAAGCGTTGGCAACGGGCAATGATTCGTGCGTTGCCGTGTACAGGACGGGGCCGCTGGGGGCCCGTGGATGAGAACATGGGCTGGCGGTGTGAGCCGCTTTCTTTTGCCTACTTTTCTTTGCGGCGGCAAAGAAAAGTAGGTGCCGCCCCGCACAGGGGCGACGCTTGCAAACCAGAAACACATCGCGGATGCCAGCGCAAACACGGCCAAACAATCCGGCGTCGCCGACAACCAAAGAGTAGTTGCCGCCCC
>NZ_JAGUUD010000115.1:0-25620 GCF_020177535.1 Paraburkholderia sp. XV
CCGCACAGGGGCGACGCGTGAAGCGAGCTAACGCATCGCGGATGCCAGCGCAAAGACCAAAACACCGAACGGCGACGCGTGAAGCACGCTAACAGTTCGCGGATGCCACCGAAAGCTCAGAACCCGCAACCTGGCTGCCACCGCAAAACCCCAAAACCCAAACCCCACCCCAAGCGTCGCAGACAGAAAAACCCCAGCTCACTGCCTTGCGGTCCGCAAATTATCCGGCATCGGCAGATTAAAGTTAGTACGGAAAGGATTGATATCCAGTCCACCGCGCCGCGTATAGCGCGCATAGACGGCCAGCTTCACAGGCTGACAAACCTTGAGCACATCGAGAAAGATCTTCTCGACACACTGTTCATGAAACCCAGTATGGTTTCGATACGAAATAATGTACCGCAGCAAAGAAGCATGATCGATCTGCGGCCCCACGTAGTGGATCTGCACCGAACCCCAATCAGGCTGCCCAGTCACCGGACAATTCGACTTCAGAAGATTGGAGAACAAGGTCTCTTCGGTAGGCGCCTCGTCAAGCGCAGCCTTGAGCAACGAAGCATCCGGCAAATAAACATCGGTATCCAGATCGAGCCGATCCAGCGAAGTCCCTTCAAACTCATCCATCGAGAGCTTCGAAAATTCCGCCGGCGGATAAAGATGCAGCGAAACGGAAGCCTCACACGCAGCGGAAACATCGCGCTTGATCGTGTCGCGAACCGTCTCGATGGAATCGAACGAAGTCTGCGCGAACGAGCCCAGATACAGCTTGAATGACTTCGACTCGACGATATTCGGCGATTCCGCCGGAATATAAAAAGTGGCGATCGCAATCTGCGGCTTGCCGCGCGCATTCAGCCACGACAGTTCATAAGCGTTCCAGATGTCCGTGCCGAAAAACGGCAACGTCGCCCCAATACCGATCTGCTCGCGCGCATTCTTTCGCGCGATCGGAAAGAGCAACGATGCATCGTACTGTTCGGTGTAGCTGGACGGTTTGCCCAGCGGTGATTGTTCGGGTGTCATGATGCGTTCACGATGCCACTCAATACATGCCCGATCGCTGTCACGTCACGGGCCGACTCGCAGTGGCGGATTTGGTCGTCGAAGAAAAAGTCCGGCTCGAACTCGCGCAAAAACGCGCTCTTGTCGAGCCCGCCAAGAAACATCGCTTCGTCGATTTCGATGTTCCAGGCCATCAATGTGCGTATCGCGCGCTCATGTGCGGGCGCCGAACGCGCCGTCACCAGCGCGGTGCGAATCTGCATCGGCGCGGCTTCGTCGGCCAGCGTCTGCAGCCGATGCAACGCTTTCAACAAAGGCTTCAGCGGTCCATCGGCAAGCGGCAAATCCTTATTGTCGATCTCATGACCGACAAACGCCCCCAAGCCGTCCTTCTGAAACACACGCTCCGCTTCGTCGGAAAACAGCACCGCGTCGCCGTCGAACGCAATGCGGATTTCGTCCGGATACTTGCTCGCCATTCTCGCCGATTCGGGCAACACGCGTGCAGCAGGAAAACCGGCGGCCAAGGCATCGCGAACGTCATCCTGATTTGCCGACAGAAACAACGACGCATTCAGCGGCTTCAGATATGCGAAGGGCGCGCGACCGCGCGTGAACACTCCACGCTCGATTGCGAGCCCATGCTCGCGGCACGAACTGAACGCACGCAAGCCGCTGATGGGATCGCTGCGCGACAGAATCACCACTTCTACGCAATGCGCGCCCGTGTTGAGCGCAAGCAGCTTGCGAATCAGCGGAAACGCAACACCTGGCTTGGCCGGCACGTTCAGCCGCTCACGCTGCAGCGCTTCGTAGTCGCGCAGATTGCCATCCTCGTACACGCGGTTCTCTTCCTCGAAGTCGAACAGCGCGCGCGAGGAAATCGCCACTACCAGTTTGTCGTCGAGCGAAAAGGCCATGCGCGTGCTTCGTTATCCAAGGAACAGTCGATACACCGGGTTCAACGTCTCTTCCCAATACGGATAGCCGAGCGTCGCAAGGAAGCGCGCGAATTCCGAATCTTCCGCCGACGGCACCTGAATGCCGACGAGGATCGAGCTGTAGTCCGCGCCCTGGTTCCGGTAGTGGAAGAGGCTGATGTTCCAGTTCGGCGCCATCGACGACAGGAACTTCATCAGCGCGCCCGGCCGTTCGGGAAACTCGAAGCGGAACAGGCGCTCGTCGTGCGCGAGCGGCGAGCGGCCGCCGACCATGTAGCGGATATGCTGCTTCGATAGCTCGTCGCCCGTCAGATCGACGGTGGCGAAGTTGTGTGCCTCGAACGCGCCCGCGATCTGCGCGGACTCGCTGCGGTTGCGGATCTGCACGCCGACAAAGATATGGGCCGACTTCGAATCCGCAATACGGTAGTTGAACTCCGTGACGCTGCGCGTGCCGACCAGTTCGCAGAACCGCTTGAAGCTGCCTCGCTCTTCGGGAATCGTCACCGCGAACACGGCCTCGCGCGCCTCGCCGACTTCCGCACGCTCCGCGACGAAGCGCATGCGATCGAAGTTCATGTTCGCGCCGGACGTGACGGCGATCAGCGTCTGGTTCTCGATGCCTTCACGTTCCGCGTACTGCTTCGCGCCCGCTACGGCCAGCGACCCGGCCGGCTCCAGCACGCTGCGGGTGTCCTGGAAGACGTCCTTGATCGCCGCGCACAGTGCGTCGGTGTCCACGGTCAACACTTCGTCGAGATATTCCTGGCACAGGCGGAACGTCTCCTCGCCGACCAGCTTGACGGCCGTGCCGTCCGAGAACAGACCCACTTCGTTCAGCGTGACGCGTTCGCCCGCCTTCAGCGACTGTGCCATCGCGCAGGAATCCTCGGTCTGCACGCCGATCACCTTGATCTCCGGGCGCACCGATTTCACGTACGCCGCGATGCCCGCCGCGAGACCGCCGCCGCCGATGGGAACGAAGATCGCGTGAATGGGCGCCTGATGCTGGCTCAGCACTTCCATCGCGACCGTGCCCTGGCCGGCGATCACGTATTCGTCGTCGAATGGGTGGACGAAGGTCAGGCCGTGTTGTTCCTGCAGTTTGACAGCGTGTGCGTAGGCATCGCTATACGACTCGCCCGACTGCACGACTTCGACGGTCGGGCCGCCGTGCGCGCGCACGGCGTCGACTTTCACCTGCGGCGTCGTCACGGGAACGACGATGATCGCCTTCACACCCATCCGTGCCGCCGACAACGCGACGCCTTGCGCATGGTTGCCCGCCGAAGCCGTAATCACGCCGCGTGCGAGCGCGTCGGCGGGAATGTGCGCCATCTTGTTGTAGGCGCCGCGCAGCTTGAAGGAGAAGACGGGCTGGTTGTCTTCGCGCTTCAGGTAAATCGGGTTGCGCAGCCGTGCGGACAGATTCCGCGCATGTTCGAGTTCGGTCTCACGCGCGACGTCGTAGACGCGGGCGGTGAGGATTTTCTTCAGGTAGTCGTGGGAAGCCATGCGGGTCACGCGCGATGCGCTATTTCGGACAGGAAAGGATCAATGATAGCGCCAACCGTCTGTCCGGACCCACCTGATCCGGGATTCGTCCGAGTGCTTTCGCTTTATCGGCAAGCTTGGCCAGCCGACCGGACGGTCGAAAAATCGGGCTCAGCGTGGGCGCGGACGCGATGCGTTTTGAGGGAGTCGCCGCCGGGCATTTTCGTGGCGAATTCTGGCAAGCCGACGCGCAAAGGCTTGTCGCGCGGACATTCAGGCGTCAACGCGCAATAGGATCATGCGGTAGAATCCTATTTTGGAACAAGGATCGGAAGATGCACTGGCAGCCTCGGATCGCCCATTTGATGCCCGTCCCGCGCGAGTCTCGTCCCGCGGCGCAGCGGCACGTGCGGCATGCACGATCGTGTAGCTGCCTCTGAGCGCCGCGAGGCGGCCGGCCACCCACGTTCCAGCCATATCCCCGGCGATCCCGGGCGCTGGCCCGCCGGTTGCGGCTTCGCACACTAGAAAGATTTCCAGCATTGCGCCCCACGCGCACTGTCAGCGGGCCTCAACGATGAGCGCACGCCGCTGACCTACCGAGTCGTCCAAACATGAACGCACCTCAAGTTTTCGATCCGCACGGCGCCGCCGCCACCGTTGCCGCCGACGCCGAACCGCGTCTGCGCGAAATCCCCTACAACTACACGTCGTTCTCCGACCGCGAAATCGTCATCCGTCTGCTTGGCGACGAGGCGTGGGCCGCGCTCGACGAACTGCGCGCGGAACGCCGCACGGGCCGCTCGGCGCGCATGCTGTACGAAGTGCTCGGCGACATCTGGGTCGTGCGCCGCAATCCTTACCTGCAGGACGACCTGCTCGACAACCCGAAGCGCCGCGCGCTGCTGATCGAAGCGCTGAATCACCGTCTGACCGAAATCGAAAAGCGCCGCCGCGCCGACCTCGTCGAGCATGGCGACGATGCGGGCGTCGATCGCGCGGCACGTGTCGAAACGCTGGTCGCCGCCGCGCGCCGCGCCGTCGATGCGTTCGCGGGCGAGTTCGAGAAAATGGCCGACCTGCGCCGTCGCGCGACCAAAGTGCTGGGCCGCCAGACGCAGAAGGACAACATCCGCTTCGACGGCCTCGCGCGTGTTTCGCACGTGACGGACGCGACCGACTGGCGCGTCGAATATCCGTTCGTCGTGCTGACGCCGGACACGGAAGCCGAAATCGCCGGTCTCATCAAGGCGTGTTTCGAACTCGGCCTGACCGTGATTCCGCGCGGCGGCGGCACGGGCTACACGGGCGGCGCGGTGCCGCTTACGCCGTTTTCGGCCGTCATCAACACCGAGAAGCTCGAACAACTCGGCGCGGTCGAATTGACCGAACTGCCCGGCGTTGCGCATAAGGTGCCGACGATCTTCTCCGGCGCAGGCGTCGTCACGCGTCGCGTGACGGAAGCGGCCGAGCAGGCGGGCTATGTGTTCGCCGTCGATCCGACCTCGCTGGACGCATCGTGCATCGGCGGTAACGTCGCGATGAACGCGGGCGGCAAGAAGGCCGTGCTGTGGGGCACGGCGCTCGACAACCTCGCGTGGTGGCGCATGGTCGACCCGGAAGGGAACTGGCTCGAAGTCACGCGCCTCGATCACAACCTCGGCAAGATTCACGACATTCCCGTCGCGCGCTTCGAACTCAAGTGGTTCGACGGCGAATACGCGCCGGGCGAAAAGCTGCTGCGCACCGAGTCGCTCGACATCGAAGGCCGGCGTTTTCGCAAGGAAGGTCTCGGCAAGGACGTCACGGATAAATTCCTCGCCGGCCTGCCGGGCATCCAGAAGGAAGGCTGCGACGGCCTGATCACGTCGGCGCGCTGGGTGCTGCACAAGATGCCCGCGCATACGCGCACCGTTTGCCTGGAGTTCTTCGGCCAGGCGCGCGAGGCGATTCCGAGCATCGTCGAAATCAAGGATTATCTGTTCGAAACGTCGAAGCAGGGCGGCGCGATTCTCGCGGGCCTCGAACATCTCGACGAGCGTTATTTGCGCGCGGTCGGCTATGCGACCAAGAGCAAGCGCAATTCGTTTCCGAAGATGGTGCTGATCGGCGACATTGTCGGCGACGATGCGGACGCTGTCGCGACGGCGACGTCGGAGGTCATCCGCATGGCCAACGGCAAGAGCGGCGAAGGCTTTGTCGCCGTGAGCGCCGAGGCGCGCAAGCGCTTCTGGCTCGACCGCAGCCGCACGGCCGCGATCGCGAAGCACACCAACGCGTTCAAGATCAACGAAGACGTCGTGATTCCGCTCAATCGCATGGGCGAATACACGGACGGCATCGAGCGCATCAACATCGAACTGTCGATCAAGAACAAGCTGCAACTGGTCGACGCGCTCGAAGCGTTCTTCAGGAGCGGCAAGCTGCCGCTCGGCAAGAGCGACGACGCGAACGAAATTCCGAGCGCCGAATTGCTCGAAGACCGCGTGCAGCAGGCGCTCGAACTGCTCGCCCATGTGAAGAAGCGCTGGGAATTCCTGCGCGACAAACTCGACTTGTCGTTGCGTGAAGCGCAGCACTATCTCGTGGGACTCGGCTATGCGGGGCTCGCGGAAAAATTCGCGGACCGGGTCGACGATCAGCCGGACGCGAACGTGTTCCATATCGTCCAGGACCGCACGGTGCGCGTGTCGTGGAAGCAGGAAATCCGCGCGGAACTGCGCCAGATCTTCAACGGCGGCGAGTTCAAGCCGATCCTCGACGAAGCGCAGGCCATCCACAAGCAGGTGCTGCGCGGCCGCGTGTTCGTCGCGCTGCACATGCACGCAGGCGACGGCAACGTTCATACGAACATCCCCGTCAACTCCGATAACTACGAGATGCTGCAGGACGCGCACGTTGCCGTCGCGCGCATCATGAAGCTCGCGCGTTCGCTGGATGGCGTGATTTCCGGCGAGCACGGCATTGGCATCACGAAGCTCGAATTCCTCACGGAAGACGAGATCGGCGAATTCCGCGCGTACAAGCAGCGCGTGGACCCGCATGGCCGCTTCAACAAGGGCAAGCTGCTCGAAGGCGCGGATTTGCGCAACGCGTACACGCCGTCGTTCGGGCTGATGGGTTATGAATCGCTGATCATGCAGCAGTCCGATATCGGTGCGATCGCCGATTCGGTGAAGGACTGCCTGCGTTGCGGCAAGTGCAAGCCCGTTTGCGCGACGCACGTGCCGCGCGCGAACCTGCTGTACAGCCCGCGCAACAAGATTCTCGCCACCTCGCTGCTGGTCGAGGCGTTCCTGTATGAAGAGCAGACGCGCCGCGGCGTGTCGATCAAGCACTGGGACGAGTTCAACGATGTCGCCGATCACTGCACCGTCTGCCACAAGTGCGTGACGCCGTGCCCGGTGAAGATCGACTTCGGCGACGTCACGATGAACATGCGCAATCTGCTGCGCAAGATGGGCAAGAAGAAGTTCAACGCGGGCAACGCGGCGGGCATGTTCTTCCTGAACGCGACCAATCCGCAGACCATCAACCTCGCGCGCACCGCGATGATGGGCGTCGGCTACAAGGCGCAGCGCCTGGGCAACGACGTGCTGAAGAAGTTCGTCAAGAAGCAGACGGCGCATCCGCCCGCAACGACGGGCAAGCCGCCCGTGGTCGAGCAGGTGATCCACTTCGTCAACAAGAAGATGCCGGGCAATCTGCCCAAGAAAACGGCGCGCGCACTGCTCGACATCGAGGACAACAAGATCGTCCCGATCATCCGCAACCCGAAGGCCACGACAGTCGATTCGGAAGCGGTGTTCTACTTCCCCGGTTGCGGTTCCGAGCGCCTGTTCTCGCAGGTCGGTCTCGCCACGCAGGCGATGCTATGGGAAGCGGGCGTGCAGACGGTGCTGCCGCCGGGCTATCTGTGCTGCGGCTACCCGCAGCGCGGGTCGGGCCAGTTCGACAAGGCCGAGCAGATCGTCACGGATAACCGCGTGCTGTTCCATCGTGTCGCGAACACGCTGAATTATCTGGACATCAAGACGGTGGTGGTGTCGTGCGGCACGTGCTACGACCAGCTGGCTGGCTACGAATTCGAGAAGATCTTCCCGGGCTGCCGGATCATCGACATCCACGAATTCCTGCTGGAGAAGGGCATCAAGCTCGACGGCGTGAAGGGCACGCGCTACATGTATCACGACCCGTGCCACACGCCGATCAAGACGATCGACCCCGTCAAGCTGGTCAACGAGCTGATGGGCTCTGAAAAGGACGGCTACAGGATCGAGAAGAACGATCGTTGCTGCGGCGAGTCGGGCACGCTGGCCGTCACGCGACCGGATATTTCGACGCAGGTGCGCTTCCGCAAGGAAGAGGAAATCCGCAAGGGCGCGGCGAAGCTGCGCGGTATTCCCGTCGTGGCCGACGCGGGCGCGAACGCGCAGCCGGGTTCGGTGCTGAAGGCGGGCGACGGCCCGCAACCGAACGGCGCCAATGATGCGAACGGCGCGGGGACCGACGTCAAGATCCTGACGAGCTGCCCGTCCTGTCTGCAAGGCCTGTCGCGCTACAACGAAGACGCGAATATCGAAGCGGACTATATCGTTGTCGAAATCGCGCGACACGTGCTCGGCGAGAACTGGATGGCCGACTATGTGCAGCGTGCGAACAATGGCGGAATCGAGCGCGTGCTGGTCTAATGGCGCGATAAAGGTTCCGTTCGAGGACGACGATGGACTGTATCTTCTGCCGTGAAGACGGTGGCGATGTGCTGTGGCAGGACGACACGCTGCGTGTCGTCCTCGCCGACGAACATGACTACCCCGGTTTTTGCCGGGTGATCTGGAACAGGCATGTCGCCGAGTTTTCGGATCTGGGCGAGGCCGAGCGCGACCGCGTAATGCGCGCGGTGTATGCCGTCGAGCGCGCGATCCGGCGCATCTTGCAACCCGTCAAGGTGAATCTGGCGAGTCTCGGCAACCAGGTGCCGCACGTGCACTGGCATGTGATCCCCCGGTTCTCCAACGACGCGCATTTTCCGCTGCCCATCTGGGCGCCGCGCCAGCGCACCGTTTCCGAAGCGATGCTGTCGCAGCGCCGCGCGCAGGCCACATTGCTGCGCGAGGCGGTACGCGGCGAAATCGAACACGCTCTCGTCTGAGGTCATCATGAGTGGATTGAAACCCGACACGCCGGTGCCCGCCGGCGTCGTCGTTCATGCCGTGTCGCGCGTGCTCGAATTGCAGTACGCGGACGGCAAGAGTTACCGCGTGCCGTTCGAACTGATGCGCGTCTATTCGCCTTCGGCGGAAGTGCGCGGCCACGGACCGGGCCAGGAAACGCTGCAGACAGGCAAGCGCGAAGTGTCGATTACGGCGCTCGAAGGCGTCGGCAACTATGCGCTGCAGCCAACCTTCTCCGACGGCCACAACACGGGCATCTATTCGTGGGACTTGCTGTGGGACCTCGCGACGCGCCAGGACGAACTCTGGGCCGAGTATTTCGGCAAACTCAAGGCAGCAGGCGTCGACCGGGATGCGCCGATGCCCGTATCCGGCCCTGCGCATGGCCACAGTCACTGATACGATTCCCGGCCTTCCCGTCGCTTGATGCGGCGCAACAATCTCTTAAGAATACGCGAAAGGACGAAGCGCGATGACCAAAACCCACTTCGGCTATCAGACAGTCGACGAACAGGAAAAAGCGAAGAAAGTGGCCGGCGTGTTCCACTCGGTCGCCTCCAACTATGACCTGATGAACGACCTGATGTCGGGCGGGATGCACCGCGCGTGGAAGGCGTTCACGATCGCGCAGGCCAACGTGCGGCCCGGCTACAAGGTGCTCGACATCGCGGGCGGCACGGGCGATCTGTCGAAGACCTTCGCCAGGCAGGCGGGCGAGACGGGCGAAGTGTGGCACACGGACATCAACGAATCGATGTTGCGCGTGGGCCGCGACCGCCTGATCGACAAGGGCATCATCACCCCGACGCTGCTTTGCGACGCCGAAAAAATCCCCTTTCCCGACAACTACTTCGACGTGGTGACCGTGGCATTCGGCTTGCGCAACATGACGCACAAGGACGCGGCGCTCGCGGAAATGCGCCGTGTGTTGAAGCCGGCCGGGCGCGTGCTCGTGCTGGAATTTTCGAAAGTTTGGGACCCGCTCAAGAAGGCGTACGACGTCTATTCTTTTAAGGTGCTGCCGTGGCTCGGCGAGCGCTTCGCGAAGGATGCCGAGAGCTACCGCTATCTGGCTGAATCCATCCGTATGCACCCGGACCAGGAAACTTTGAAGACGATGATGGAACAAGCTGGCCTCGAAGCCGTCAAATATTACAATTTGTCAGCTGGCGTGGTAGCCTTGCATGTGGGGACGAAATACTAATCTCCCTAACTTCTCGTTTTTAAAAGGAAATTGTAGAAATGTCTGATTCGAATCTGTCATCTCGTTGTAAGGTTAAGGGGGCATGGGCGAGGAGAATCGGACTGATCGCGATGGTCGGCCTGATTTCGATCGGTACGCTGGCCTCGCTCGACGCCGAAGCGAAACGCATGGGCGGCGGCCGCAGTATCGGGCGTCAGTCGAACATCACCCAGCCGTCACAGCAGTCGGCGCCTTCGCAGTCGCCGGGCGCGCCGTCGCAGGCCATGCAGCAGCAGCGTCCCGCCACGCCGCCGCCCACGCCCGCTGCGCAGCCTAACCGCTCGCGCTGGCTCGGGCCGATCGCCGGTCTCGCGGCCGGTCTGGGTATCGCAGCGCTGCTGTCGCACTTCGGTCTTGGCGAAGCGTTCGCCGGCATGATGTCGAACCTGATCGTGATCGCGCTGATCGCGTTTGTCGCTATCTGGCTGATCCGCAAGTTCACGGGCCGCAAGCGCGACGCGCAGAGGCCGGCCTACGCGGGCGGCGCGCCGACGCTGAACGCGGGCGGCACGGGTTACACGCAGGAGCCGCGCTACACGGCGCCGCCGGCCGGCTCGTACCTCGGGCCCCAGGGCAATCCGCTGACCACGCCTGAAATCGCCACCGCGCCGGCCGTTCCGGCAGGCTTCGACACGGAAGCGTTCCTGCGCAACGCGAAGGTTTACTTCGTGCGTCTGCAGGCTGCGTGGGACGCGGGCAACATGGACGACATCCGCGAGTTCACGACACCCGAGATGTTCGCCGAAGTACGGGTCGACCTGAGCTCGCGCGGCGCCGAAAAGAACCAGACGGACGTCGTGAAGCTGGACGCCGATCTGCTGGGCGTCGAAGACCGCGGCAGCGAACATCTCGCGAGCGTGCGTTTCCATGGCCTGATCCGCGAAACGTCGGGCGGCGCGGCGGAGCCGTTCGAGGAAATCTGGAACCTGTCGAAGCGCAACGGCGAAGGCTGGCTGCTCGCGGGCATCCAGCAGCCGAATCATCACTGATCCCGTCAAGGATTAGCCGTTCGGCAGAGTCAGGCTCGAAGCGAACGGACGTTACAATAGGAACCCGCGTCGGCAGTCGCCGGCGCGGGTTTTCTCTTTCCACTGCCGATGACCCTTGCCGCCAAGCCCTTCGCTGCTGCCGTCAACCATCTGCTCGCCCGCGAAACGTGGGCGCGCGAACGTCTCACCCCATACGCCGGCAAAATTGCGCGGCTGTCCTGTCCTCCCGTCACGCTGATCCTGCTGGTGCAGCCAGACGGCTATCTGAGCGCTGTCGACGAAAGCGAAGCGCACAACACGTTCGATGTCACCGTCTCGGTGCCGCCGGACGCCGTTCCCGCGTTCCTGCAAGGCGGCCAGGCGGCCGTGATGAAGCATGTGAAGATCGAAGGCGACGCCGAGTTCGCGACGGCCATCGCGAAGCTCGCCGAGCATCTGCGCTGGGAGCCGGAAGAGGATCTGGCGAAGCTGATCGGCGACGGACCCGCATGGCGGATCGCGTCGGTGGCGCGCACGGTCGGCGATCATGCGCTGCGCACGGGCCGCAATCTGCTCGAATCGGTGGCCGAATATCTGCTGGACGAAAACCCGCAACTCGTGCGCCGCACCGCACTCGACGACTTCAACGTCGAGCTGGCGCGCGCCCGCGACGCGCTCGCGCGCGTCGAGAAGCGCATCGAGCGTCTCGAACAGAAGGTCGAAGCCCGCGGCGCCAATGCGCCGGGCGGCGCCGCCACGTCGCGCGGCACGCGCTAGTCACCGGGCTCAACCATGCGTTTTCTGCGTTTCCTCAAGATTTTCTTCACCGTCATCCGCTTTGGGCTGGACGAGATGATGCTGAGTCGCATCAACGACCGCCGCGTGCGGATGTTGCTGCGTATCACCACCATTGGCAGGAAGTTCGACCAGCCGCCAGGCGTGCGGCTGCGTCTCGCGCTGGAAAGCCTCGGGCCGATTTTCGTGAAGTTCGGGCAGGTGCTGTCTACGCGCCGCGACCTGCTGCGCCCCGACATCGCGAGCGAGCTTGCCAAGCTGCAGGACCAGGTGCCGCCGTTCGATTCGGCGGTGGCGATCGCCATTATCGAAAAGTCGCTCGGCGCGCCTGTCGATACGATCTTCGACGATTTCGAGCGCGTGCCTGTGGCGAGCGCGTCGATCGCGCAGGTTCACTTCGCGACTCTGAAGACGGGCCAGCACGCGGGCAAGCAGGTCGCCGTGAAGGTGCTGCGGCCGAACATGCTGCCCGTGATCGATTCCGATCTCGCGCTGCTGCGCGACATCGCCGTGTGGGCGGAGCGTCTGTGGGCGGACGGCAAGCGCCTGAAGCCGCGCGAAGTGGTCGCGGAATTCGACAAGTATCTGCACGACGAACTCGACCTGATGCGCGAAGCCGCCAACGGCAGCCAGCTGCGGCGTAACTTCGCGGGTCTCGATCTGTTGCTCGTGCCGGAGATGTACTGGGAATACTGCACGGCGAACGTGCTCGTGATGGAGCGGATGGTCGGCGTGCCCATCAGCCAGGTCGATACGCTGCGGGCGGCGGGCGTCGATATTCCGAAGCTCGCGCGCGAGGGCGTCGAGATTTTCTTCACGCAGGTGTTCCGCGACGGCTTTTTCCACGCGGACATGCATCCCGGCAACATTCAGGTCAGTCTCGACCCGGTGCACTTCGGCCGCTATATCGCGCTCGATTTCGGCATCATCGGCGCGCTGTCGGACTTCGATAAGAACTATCTCGCACAGAACTTTCTCGCGTTCTTCAAGCGCGACTATCACCGCGTCGCGACGCTGCATCTGGAGTCCGGCTGGGTGCCGCCCACGACGCGCGTCGAAGAACTGGAAAGCGCGATTCGCGCGGTCTGCGAGCCGTATTTCGATCGCGCGCTGAAGGACATTTCGCTCGGCCAGGTGCTGATGCGGCTCTTTTCGACGTCGCGCCGCTTCAACGTGGAAATCCAGCCGCAACTGGTGCTGCTGCAGAAGACGATGCTGAACGTCGAAGGGCTGGGCCGTTCGCTCGATCCGGAACTCGACCTGTGGAAGACCGCGAAGCCGTATCTGGAGCGCTGGATGAACGAGCAGATCGGCGTGAAGGGATGGTATGAGCGGTTGAAGATCGAGGCGCCACAGTGGAGCAAGACGCTGCCGCAGCTCCCGCGGCTGATTCATCACGCGCTGGCGCAACGTCACGACGCGCAGCAGCGCGGCATCAACGACGAAACCATCCGCCAGATTCTGCTGGAGCAGAAACGCACGAACCGGCTGCTGCAAGGCCTGCTGATGTTCGGCGTGGCTGTCGGTGTCGGGGCCGTGCTGGCGCGCGCATGGCTCGCCATCGCGTACGGCGGCTATTGACGGCGTTTAAGGAGATGTACCGATGAGCGACTCCAGGCCGACCGTTCCACCCGTGCCACCCGCTTTCGAGAGCCGCGATCCGAACGCGCCCGGCTTCTGGGACGAACGCTTCGAACGCGGTTTCACGCCGTGGGACCAGGCGGGCGTGCCGTCGGCGTTCAAGGCGTTCGTCGAACGGCACGCGCCGATGCCGGTGCTCATTCCGGGCTGCGGCAGCGCGTACGAGGCATGGTGGCTCGCCGAGAAAGGCTGGACCTTGCGCGCGATCGACTTCGCGGCCCACGCCGTCGCAGCTGCCCGGGCCCAACTGGGCACGCATGCGAGCCTCGTCGAACAGGCGGACTTCTTCACCTATACGCCGCCATTCGAGCCGGGGTGGATTTATGAGCGGGCATTCCTGTGCGCGCTGCCGCCGTCGCGACGCGCGGCCTGGCTGGCGCGCATGGCCGAACTCTTGCCCGCGGGCGGATTGCTCGCCGGATTCTTTTTCATCGGCGGTGGCTCGCCAAAAGGGCCGCCGTTCATCATCGAGCGAGCCGAGCTCGACGCGCTGCTATCGCCCCATTTCGAGTTGCTGGAAGACGAACCCGTCAGCGACTCGATCTCCGTCTTTGCCGGACGCGAGCGCTGGCTGACATTTCGCCGACGTGGTGGAACAAAGGCTTGATTCCCGGTTCCGCCGCCCTCAGCTAAAGCGTGGCCGCCGCGTCGGCCGTTCCACCCCGAATTCCGGGGCGTGCCATTGTTTGCGGCTATAATTCAAGGCTTTGCAAGCGCTCAAAGAGTTTTCAGTAGGGACAAGGTCATGCCGATCTACGCTTATCGTTGCGAGTCATGTGGATTCGCGAAGGACGTGCTCCAGAAAATGAGCGACGCCCCGTTGACGCAATGCCCGGAGTGCGGAACCGATGCTTTCCGCAAGCAGGTCACCGCTGCCGGCTTCCAGCTAAAGGGTTCGGGCTGGTATGTCACGGACTTCCGTGGTGGCAATTCGGCCACCAATTCGGGCGGCGCTGCCAGCAGCGGCCCGGACGCGTCGGCGTCCAAAACGGAAAGCAAGCCTGAGGCGGCGGGTTCGTCCGGGAGCGAAGCGTCCACGGCCACACCGGCTGCGGCGCCGGCAGCGTCACCCGCTCCCGCTCCCGCGAGCAGCTCGGGCACCTAGCAGTTTCGCCACCGTAAGGTGACGTAGACGCCGCGCAACGCAGTCGCGCGGATTTCTGGCGGTATACATGACGACCAAAAAGACGACGCTCAAATCGGTGTTTCTGACAGGCCTGCTGGTGCTGGTGCCTCTTGCCATCACGCTGTGGGTGCTCGGCCTGATCATCGGCACGATGGATCAGACGTTGCTGCTGCTGCCCCGGTCGTGGCAGCCGGAGCGGATGCTCGGCTTCCGCCTGCCCGGCCTCGGCGCCGTGTTGACGCTCGCCTTCATTTTCGTAGTCGGTCTATTGACGCAGAACTTCGTCGGGCAGAAGCTGGTCGGCTGGTGGGAATTGATCGTCGCGCGCATTCCCGTCGTCGGTCCGATCTACACCAGCGTCAAGCAGGTGTCCGACACGCTGCTGTCGTCGAGCGGTAATGCGTTCCGCAAGGCGCTGCTGATCGAATATCCGCGCAAGGGGTCCTACACCATCGGGTTTCTGACGGGCATCCCCGGCGGCGACGTCGTCAACCATCTCAAGGAAGACCACGTCAGCGTCTATGTGCCGACCACGCCGAACCCGACGTCCGGCTTCTTCCTGATGGTGCCGAAAAGCGAAGTGATCGAGCTCGACATGACCGTCGACGCCGCACTCAAGTACATTGTCTCGATGGGCGTCGTTGCTCCGCCCGCGAATCAGCCGGCGCCTGAGCGCCGCACGCCTGTCGAGCCGCCGCTGTAATGCCGGCTTGCGCCGCCCGTCACACGGTGCGGCGCGCGCCGTTCAACCAATGCAAAACGAAAGACAAACATCATGTCGATGAGATCTGAATACTGCGGTCTGGTGACCGAACACCTGCTGGGTCAAACTGTGTCGCTGTGCGGCTGGGTGAGCCGCCGCCGCGACCATGGCGGCGTTATCTTCATCGACCTGCGCGACCGCGAAGGCCTCGTTCAGGTCGTCTGCGACCCGGACCGCGCTGAGATGTTCAAGACGGCCGAAGGCGTGCGTAACGAATTCTGCGTCCAGGTGAAGGGTGTCGTGCGCAACCGTCCGGAAGGCACGACGAACGCCAGCCTGACGAGCGGCAAGATCGAAGTGCTGTGCCACGAACTGAACGTTCTTAACGCGTCGGTGACGCCGCCGTTCCAGCTCGACGACGACAACCTGTCGGAAACCACGCGCCTCACGCACCGCGTGCTGGACCTGCGCCGTCCGCAGATGCAACACAACCTGCGTCTGCGTTATCGCGTGACGATGGAAGTGCGCAAGTACCTCGATTCGCGCGGCTTCATCGACATCGAAACGCCGATGCTGACCAAGAGCACGCCGGAAGGCGCGCGCGATTACCTCGTGCCGTCGCGTGTGAACGCGGGCCAGTTCTTCGCGCTGCCGCAATCGCCGCAGCTCTTCAAGCAGCTGCTGATGGTCGCGAACTTCGACCGTTACTACCAGATCGTCAAGTGCTTCCGCGACGAAGACCTGCGCGCCGACCGTCAGCCGGAGTTCACGCAGATCGACTGCGAAACGTCGTTCCTGGGCGAGCAGGAAATCCGTGACCTGTTCGAAGACATGACGCGTCACGTGTTCAAGGAAACGATTGGCGTCGAACTGGACGCGAAGTTCGCCGTGATGCCGTATTCGGAAGCCATGCGCCGCTTCGGTTCGGACAAGCCGGACCTGCGCGTCAAGCTCGAGTTCACCGAACTGACGGACGCGATGAAAGACGTCGACTTCAAGGTGTTCAGCACGCCGGCGAACACGAAGGACGGCCGCGTCGCGGCGCTGCGCGTGCCGAAGGGCGGCGAGCTGTCGCGTGGCGACATCGACAGCTATACGGAATTCGTGCGCATCTACGGCGCGAAGGGTCTCGCGTGGATCAAGATCAACGAAGTGGCGAAGGGCCGTGACGGCCTGCAAAGCCCGATCGTCAAGAACCTGCACGATGCGGCCATCGCGGCGATCATCGAGCGCACGGGCGCGCAGGACGGCGACATCATTTTCTTCGCGGCGGATCGTGCGAAGGTCGTCAACGACAGCCTCGGCGCGCTGCGTCTGAAGATCGGTCATTCGGAGTTCGGCAAGGCGAACGGTCTGGTCGAGAAGGGCTGGAAGCCGCTGTGGGTCGTCGACTTCCCGATGTTCGAATACGACGAAGAAGAAAACCGCTACGTCGCCGCGCATCACCCGTTCACGAGCCCGAAGGACGAGCACCTGGAATATCTGGAAACAGACCCGGGCCGCTGCCTCGCGAAGGCGTATGACATCGTGCTGAACGGCTGGGAAATCGGCGGCGGTTCGGTGCGTATCTTCCAGGAAGACGTGCAGAGCAAGGTGTTCCGCGCGCTGAAGATCGGCGCCGAAGAAGCGCGCGCGAAATTCGGCTTCCTGCTGGACGCGCTGCAGTACGGCGCGCCGCCGCACGGCGGCATCGCCTTCGGTCTGGACCGCATCGTCACGATGATGGCGGGCGCAGACTCGATCCGCGACGTGATCGCCTTCCCGAAGACGCAGCGCGCGCAGGATCTGCTCACGCAGGCGCCGAGCGAAGTCGATGAACGCCAGCTGCGCGAGCTGCACATCCGTCTGCGTCAGCCCGAGCAGAAAGCGTAAATGTGACCGTTTGCGCGGTTGCGTCGTTAAAACAACGACGTGCGCGCAAAACATCCAGCGAAAAAGGCGCGTCATGCGCCTTTTTCGCTTTTTGCGTTACAGTCGTTGTAAGCTCTGCCGTCCGACATGCAATCGCGCGGTCCCGTCAGCAAAACCGCGCCTCGCGTTATCACCATGCCGAAACCGCCGAAGATTCCGGAATCCGTTCTCGTCGTCATTCATACGCCCGATCTCGACGTGCTGCTCATCGAGCGAGCTGACCGGGAGGCCTTCTGGCAATCCGTGACGGGCTCGAAGGATCACGTCGACGAACCGATCGCGCAGACGGCCATCCGCGAAGTGGCGGAAGAGACGGGCATCGTGATCGGCGGTGAAGTCGTACCGCGTGAGGCGCTCGTCGACTGGCATCACCATATCGACTTCGAAATCTTCCCGACCTGGCGTCACCGTTATGCGGAAGGCGTCACACACAACACCGAGCACTGGTTCAGCCTGCAGGTGCCGCAGCGTCTCGAAGTGACGCTGGCGCCGCTCGAGCACACCGCGCATCTGTGGCTGCCCTGGCAAGAGGCTGCCGGGCGCTGCTTCTCGTGGTCCAATCGCGACGCGATCCTGCAACTGCCGCAACGCGTGAAGGAGCGTTGCCGATGAGCGGCGGCGACGTCCGCCGCTTCGACCGGCTGACGCGGCATTTGCCCGGCCGGCGCTACTGGTCCAGGTATCGCTTTTGTTCCGGCAACACGGTGCGCCTGTTCACGGCGGGCGAGTCCTACTTTGCAGCGCTGATCGAACGGATCGACGCGGCGAAAAGCGACGTCGTGCTGGAAACCTACATCTTTTGCGACGACGCCGCGGGCCGTCCCGTCTCAGACGCGCTGATCCGTGCCGCCACGCGCGGCTTGCGCGTGCGCGTGATCACCGACGGCGTCGGCACCCAGCGCCTGCCGATGTTCAATGACTGGCAAGCGGCGGGCATCGAGCATCGCATCTACAACCCGCATATCTTCGGACGCTTCGGCTTCTCGCGCACGCACCGCAAGCTCGCTGTCGTCGACGATCAGTTCGGGTATTGCGGCGGCATCAATGTCGTCGACGACTACGATCAGAACGGCACGCGTCTGCCTTACCCGCGCTGGGACTTCGCCGTCGAACTGGAGGGCCCCGTCGTGGCCGACGTGCTCGAAGCATTCGACGTGCAGTGGGAGCGCATCCGCATCGGCCACCGTCCGGCGCTCGTGCCGCCGCCCGTCGGGGGGGCGACACCGCAGGCCGCCACCGAACGCTTCGTGCGCGTGCGCCGCAGCGCCCGTGCGGCCGACATGCGCGCGATGGCCGAGCCGTGCGTCGCGTTCGTCGCGCGCGACAACTTCGTCAACCGCCGCGCAATCGAAAAGGCGTATCTCACCGCAATCGGCCAGGCGCGCACCGAAGTGCTGCTCGCCAATCCGTATTTCATGCCGGGGCGCAAGCTGCGGCGCGCGCTGATCTACGCGGCGCAACGCGGCATCGACGTGCGCCTCGTGATCGGCAGGAAGGAATTCGCGATGCTCGACTACGCGGTGCCGTTCCTGTACCGCACGTTGCTGAAGGCGGGCGTGAAGATCGCCGAGTACGAGAAGACGATGCTGCACGGCAAGGTGGCCGTGGTCGATTCGAACTGGGGAACGGTGGGTTCGTCGAATCTCGACGCGTTGAGCCTGATGCTGAATAACGAGGCGAACGTCGTGCTCGTGCTGCACCCGGAGATCGACCAGTTGCGCCAGTCGATCCTCGCGGCGTTCGACGAATCGCGCCGCATCGACGAAAAGCATTACGAAGCGCGCCCGGCCGGCGAGCGCCTCTTGAACTGGATTGCGTACAACACCTACCGGATCGCGATGAAGTTGCTGACCGTCGGCGGGTACGACTAAGAGCCGATTCAGAAAAGACAGACAAAAGCCGATTCATAATAATCAATAATCGGAGACAACTCCCAGCAGTTCTGGCAAATGATTCTAAAAATTCCGCTTCGTCTGATAGACGGATGACGGAAAATCAGAATGTCGTTAGAAACCCGTTTCTAATAAATTCCTTGTTTCGCGGACGGTCGGCCCCAATAATGGTACGACCGTTCGATTTTTATTTCGGTCAAATCAGACGGTACACAGCTATGCGAAAAGGCGAACAAACGCGAGCCGCAATTCTGGATGCAGCACTCGATCTGGCAAGCCGAGACGGACTGGAAGGTCTGACGATCGGTCTTCTCGCCGAGCGCATGCAGATGAGCAAGAGCGGAGTGTTCGCGCATTTCGGGTCGCGCGAAGATCTGCAGGTCGAGGTGGTGCGCGAATATCACCGTCGTTTCGAGGACGAGGTGTTTTTCCCGAGTCTGCGCGAACCCCGTGGATTGCCGCGCTTGCGCGCGATGATCTCGCGCTGGATCGAGAAGCGCATCCAGGAGGTGACGACTGGGTGCATCTACATCAGCGGCGCGGTCGAGTATGACGATCGCGCGGAAAGCGCGGTGCGCGAGCAGCTGGTCGCGAGCGTCACGATGTGGCGCGCGGCGCTCACGCGAGCCATTTCGCAGGCAATGGAAGAGGGGCATCTGCGCGCGGACACCGATCCGCAACTGATGCTCTTCGAACTGTATAGCTTCACGCTCGGCCTGCATCATGACGCACGCTTCCTGCATCTGCCCGATGCCGTGCGCCTGACATGGGCCGCGCTGGAAAAACTGATTGTTTCGTATCAGAGCGAGAGCGCAAGCCGCTAGCGAGGCTGGGTGGGTCCTTATCGGATGGGTCCAGACGGCGCGGGGGAGGCTGGCAGTGGAGCTCGAGCCAACACCTTTGGATTGATTGGAGAGACTCATGGGACAGTACGCCGCGCCGTTGCGCGACATGCAATTCGTATTGCACGAGCTGCTGAACGTCGAAGCCGAGATCAAACAGATGCCGAAGCACGCTGATCTCGATGCCGACACGATCAACCAGGTGCTCGAGGAAGCCGGCAAGTTCTGCTCGGAAGTGCTGTTCCCGCTGAACCAGAGCGGCGACCAGGAAGGCTGCAAATACGAAGGCGATGGCGTCGTCACCACGCCGAAGGGCTTCAAGGAAGCGTACCGCCAGTACGTCGAAGCGGGCTGGCCCGCGCTCGGCTGCGATCCCGACTTCGGCGGCCAGGGCTTGCCCGCGTTCGTCAACAACGCGCTGTACGAGATGATGAACTCGGCGAACCAGGCGTGGACGATGTACCCGGGCCTGTCGCACGGCGCGTACGAGTGTCTGCACGCGCACGGCACGCCGGAACTGCAGCAGGCGTATCTGCCGAAACTGGTGTCGGGCGAATGGACGGGCACGATGTGTCTGACCGAGCCGCACTGCGGAACCGACCTGGGCATCCTGCGCACGAAGGCCGAGCCGAATGGCGATGGCTCGTACGCGATCAGCGGCACCAAGATTTTCATCTCCAGCGGCGAGCACGATCTCGCCGAGAACATCGTTCACCTCGTGCTGGCGCGTCTGCCCGATGCACCGCAAGGCACGAAGGGCATTTCGCTGTTCGTCGTGCCGAAGTTCATTCCCGACGCAGGCGGCAACCCCGGCGAGCGCAACGGTGCGAAGTGCGGCTCGATCGAACACAAGATGGGCATTCACGGCAACGCGACGTGCGTGATCAATCTCGACAGCGCGAAGGGCTGGCTGGTCGGCGAACCGAACAAGGGCCTCAACGCGATGTTCGTGATGATGAACGCCGCGCGCCTGGGTGTCGGGATGCAGGGTCTGGGGCTGACGGAAGTCGCCTATCAGAACTCGCTCGTCTACGCGAAGGAGCGTTTGCAGATGCGCTCGCTGACGGGTCCGAAGGCGCCCGAAAAGGCCGCCGATCCGATCATCGTGCATCCCGACGTGCGCCGCATGCTGCTCACGCAGAAGGCCTACGCGGAAGGCGCGCGCGCCTTCACCTACTGGGCCGCGCTGAACATCGACAAGGAGCTGTCGCACGCCGATGAATCCGTGCGCAAGGACGCCGCCGACCTCGTCGCGCTGCTGACGCCCGTCATCAAGGCCTTCCTGACGGACAACGCGTTCGAAGGCACGAACATGGGCATGCAGATTTACGGCGGCCACGGCTTCATCGCCGAATGGGGCATGGAGCAATATGTGCGCGACGCGCGCATCAACATGATCTACGAAGGCACGAACTCGATCCAGTCGCTCGATCTGCTGGGCCGCAAGGTGCTCGGCGACATGGGCGCGAAGCTCAAGAAGTTCGGCAAGCTGGTGACGGACTTCGTCGAGGAAGAAGGCATCAAGCCGGAGATGCAGGAGTTCGTCAATCCGCTCGCGGATATCGGCGACAAGGTGCAGAAGCTGACGATGGAAATCGGCATGAAGGCGATGCAGAACCCGGACGAAGTCGGCGCCGCGGCTGTGCCGTATCTGCGTACGGTCGGCCACCTGGTGTTCTCGTACTTCTGGGCCCGCATGGCGCGCATCGCGCTCGACAACGAAGCATCGGGCGATCCGTTCTACAAGTCGAAGCTCGCCACGGCGCGCTTCTACTTCGCGAAGCTGCTGCCCGAAACGGCCTCGACGATCCGCGCCGCGCGCGCCGGCTCGAAGACGTTGATGGAAATCGACGAAGCGCTGTTCTAAAGCCATCGCGAGGCGGCGCCCGTCATTCATGCGCCGCCGCCACACTCACACCCCTATGCCGCGCGCCGCCCTTCGAAGCCCGCGCGCGGCGACTCGCGACACCGCATAACACCCCGGAGGAACGACGTGAGCAATCTGATCATTCGCAAGGTCGCCGTGCTCGGCGCCGGCGTGATGGGCGCGCAGATCGCTGCGCACCTGATCAACGCCAAGGTGCCCGTGCTGCTGTTCGACCTGCCCGCCAAAGAAGGCCCGAAGAACGGTATCGCGCTCAAGGCGATCGACAACCTGAAGAAGCTGTCGCCTGCACCGTTCGGCGTGAAGGACGACGCGCAATACATCCAGCCCGCCAATTACGACGACGACATCGAAAAGCTCGCGGAATGCGACGTGGTGATCGAAGCGATCGCCGAGCGCATGGACTGGAAGCACGACCTGTACGCGAAGGTCTCGCCGCATATCGGCCCGAACGCGATTTTCGCGAGCAACACGTCGGGCCTGTCGATCACCGAGTTGTCGAACGGCTTCTCCGACGAACTGAAGGCGCGCTTTTGCGGCGTGCATTTCTTCAATCCGCCGCGCTACATGCATCTGGTCGAGCTGATTCCGACCGCGGCGACGCGCCCGGAAATCCTCGATCAACTCGAGACGTTCCTGACGAGCGTGGTGGGCAAGGGCGTCGTGCGCGCGAAGGACACACCGAATTTCATCGCGAACCGCGTCGGCATTTTCTCGATCCTCGCGGTGATCAAGGAAGCTGAGAAGTTCGGCTTGCGCTTCGATGAAGTCGACGATCTGACGGGCAGCCGCCTCGGCCGCGCGAAGTCGGCGACGTTCCGCACGGCGGACGTGGTCGGTCTCGACACGATGGCGCACGTCATCAAGACGATGCAGGACAACCTCGCCGACGACCCGTTCTTCCCGGTCTACGAAACGCCCGCCGTGCTGTCCGGGCTGGTGAAGCAGGGCGCACTCGGGCAGAAGACGGGCGCGGGCTTCTACAAGAAGGAAGGCAAGGCGATCAAGGTGCTCGACCCGAAGACGGGCAGCTATGTCGACGGCGGCGCGAAGGCGGACGAACTGGTCGGCCGTATCCTCAAGCGTCCGCCCGCCGAGCGCCTGAAGCTGTTGCGCGAATCGCAGCATCCACAGGCGCAGTTCCTGTGGGCGATCTTCCGCGACGTGTTCCATTACATCGGCGTGCATCTGGAGTCGATCGCCGATAACGCGCGCGACGTCGATCTCGCGGTCCGCTGGGGCTTCGGCTGGAACGAAGGTCCGTTCGAGGGCTGGCAGACGGCGGGCTGGAAGCAGATCGCCGAGTGGGTGCAAGAGGACATCGCGGCAGGCAAGGCGTTGTCGGATGCGCCGCTGCCCGTGTGGGTACTGGAAGGTCCCGTCGCCGAAAAAGGCGGCGTGCATACGAACGAAGGCTCGTGGTCGCCGGCTGAAAAGCGCTTCGTGCCGCGCTCGTCGCTGTCCGTGTACGACCGGCAGGTGTTCCGTGCACCTATCGCAGGCGAAACGGGCGCCGATCCAAAGACGTACGGCAAGACCGTGTTCGAGACGGATGCCGTGCGCGCATGGGTGGATGACCGTACCGGCGAGAGCGACGTGCTGATCGTGTCGTTCAAGAGCAAGCTGAACACGATCGGGCCGTCGGTGATCGACGGCATCACGCAGGCCATCGACGTTGCCGAGAAGGACTACAAGGCCGTGGTGATCTGGCAACCGACGTCGCTGAAACTCGGCGCGCCGGGAGGCCCGTTCTCGGCGGGCGCGAATCTCGAAGAAGCGATGCCCGCGTTCATGATGGGCGGCGCGAAGGGCATCGAGCCGTTCGTGAAGAAATTCCAGCAAGGCATGTTGCGCGTGAAGTATTCGAACGTGCCCGTGGTCGCGGCCGTGTCGGGCATCGCGCTCGGCGGCGGTTGCGAGCTGGTGCTGCACAGTGCGAAGCGCGTTGCGCACATCGAGAGCTATATCGGTCTGGTCGAAGTGGGCGTCGGTCTCGTGCCGGCGGGCGGCGGTCTCAAGGAGGCGGCACTGCGTGCCGCCGAGGCTGCGTCGCAAGTCGGCGCGACCAGTGATCTGCTCAAGTTCCTGCAGAAGTCGTTCGAGAACGCGGCGATGGCGAAGGTCTCCGGCTCGGCGCTCGAAGCCCGTGCGATGGGCTACCTGAAGCCGTCCGACACGATCGTTTTCAACGTCTTCGAACTGCTCGACACGGCGAAGAAGGAAGCGCGTGCGCTGGCAGCCGCGGGCTATCGTCCGCCGCTGCGCGTGACGCAGGTGCCTGTTGCCGGGCGCTCGGCGATTTCTACGATCAAGGCGTCGCTGGTCAATATGCGCGACGGCCGCTTCATTAGCGAGCACGATTACCTGATCGCGAGCCGTATCGCGGAAGCGGTGTGTGGGGGAGACGTCGAAGCGGGCAGTCTCGTCGATGAGGAATGGCTGCTGGCGCTGGAGCGTCGCGCGTTTGTCGAGTTGCTCGGCACGCAGAAGACGCAGGAACGGATCATGGGCATGCTGCAGACGGGCAAGCCGGTGCGCAACTGACGAAAGGGAATTTCAAATGACCAAGCAATTGCAGGACGCATATATCGTCGCCGCGAGCCGCACGCCGATCGGCAAGGCGCCGCGCGGCATGTTCAGGAACACGCGACCGGACGAACTGCTGGTGCACGCGATCCGCTCGGCTGTCGCGCAGGTGCCGGGTCTCGACACATCGCTGATTGAAGACGCGATTGTCGGCTGCGCGATTCCCGAAGCCGAACAGGGTTTGAACGTGGCGCGCATGGGTGCGTTGCTGGCCGGTTTGCCGAACACGGTGGGCGGCGTGACGGTGAACCGCTTCTGCGCATCGGGCGTGACGGCGCTTGCGATGGCGGCCGACCGCATTCGCGTCGGCGAATCGGACGTGCTGATCGCGGGCGGCTGCGAATCGATGAGCATGGTGCCGATGATGGGCAACAAGCCGTCGCTGTCGCCGCATATTTTCGATCGCAACGAGGATGTGGGCATTGCGTATGGCATGGGCCTGACGGCCGAGAAGGTGGCGGAGCGCTGGAAGGTGAGCCGTGAGCAGCAGGATCAGTTCTCGGTCGAATCGCATCGCAAGGCGGTTGCTGCGCAACAGGCGGGCGAGTTCGACGACGAGATTTCGGCCTACACGATCACCGAGCGTTTTCCCGATCTCGCGACGGGCGAGGTGAAGGTGAAGACGCGCGAGGTCAAGCTGGATGAAGGTCCGCGCGCGGATACCTCGATGGAAGGGCTGGCGAAGTTGCGCACGGTATTTGCGAACAAGGGTTCGGTGACGGCGGGCAACAGTTCGCAGACGTCGGATGGGGCGGGCGCGTTGATCGTGGTGTCGGAGAAGATTCTCAGGCAGTTCAATCTGACGCCGTTGGCCAGGTTTGTCAGCTTCGCGGTGCGCGGAGTGCCGCCGGAGATCATGGGTATCGGGCCGAAGGAAGCGATTCCGGCGGCGCTGAAGGCCGCGGGGCTCAAGCAGGACGATATCGACTGGATCGAGCTTAATGAGGCTTTTGCTGCGCAGTCTTTGGCTGTTATCAACGATCTTGGGCTTGATCCGGCGAGGATTAATCCGCTTGGCGGGGCGATTGCGTTGGGGCACCCGCTGGGGGCGACTGGGGCGATTCGTGCTGCTACTGTTGTGCATGGCCTGCGGCGGCGGAATCTTAAGTATGGGATGGTGACCATGTGTGTGGGGACGGGCATGGGTGCCGCTGGGATTATTGAGCGGGTTTGAGTAATCGTGGGGGCGTTGGTTGCGGGGCGCTGGTTTAGGGTGGTTTGCATTTGAGTTCGCTGGCAGTCGCGATTTGCTTTTGCTTTTGCTTTTGCTTTCGCTTGTGCTTTCGCTTTTGCTGGCATCCGCGATGCGTTAGCGCGCTTCAGGCGTCGCCCCTGTGCGGGGCGGCACCTACTTTTCTTTGTCGCCGCAAAGAAAAGTAGGCAAAAGAAAGCGGCTCACACCGCCAGCGCTTGACGT
>NZ_JAGUUD010000116.1:0-25566 GCF_020177535.1 Paraburkholderia sp. XV
CCCCGCACAGGGGCGACGCCTGAAGCGAGCTAACGTAACGCGGATGCCAGCGAAAACGCAATTCGCGGATGCCAGCGCAAAGACAAACGCCCAGTGCAAAGGCAAAAACAAACCAAAACCAAACGATGATCCACGAAACCATCATCACAACATGCTCCACCGACGGCGTCGCCCACACCGCCCCGATGGGCATTCGTCACGACGAAAGCGGCCTGACGATCCTCGCCCCATTCAGGCCATCAAAAACGCTAGACAACGTACTAGCCACCCGCGCAGCGGTAATCAACTTCACGACCAACGTCCGCGTCTTCGCCGGCTGCGTAACGGGCACCCAACGCGACTGGCCGACAAGCCCGGCCACCAAAGTCCCGAGCCTCAGGCTAAAAGAATCCCTCGCCCACAGCGAACTAACCCTCGATCACGTCACAGAAGAAGACCCACAACGTCCAGTCCTCCACATGCGCTGCGTGCACACGGAAAACCACGCCCCTTTCACGGGCTTCAACCGCGCTCAGGCAGCCGTCGTCGAAGGCGCCATCCTCGTGAGCCGGCTCTTCATGCTGCCCGCCGACAAGATCGACCGCGAAATGGCCTACCTGCAGATCGCCATCGACAAAACCGCCGGCCCCGATGAACTCACCGCATGGCAATGGATCACAGCCGCCGTGGAACGCTTCCGCACAACCGGCAACGCCGCCGACAAAAAAACCGCACCGCACTCGTCCTGACGGAGACCCCGATGACCGCATTGCTCGCAAGCGTCCGCTCGGCGGAAGAAGCGTTCGACGCAGCCGGCGCCGGCGCCGACCTGATCGATCTGAAGGAACCCCTCGAAGGCGCGCTCGGCGGCGTGTCGATCGACAACATCTGGCGCATCGCGCGCACGCTGCGCTCGCGCTATCCCGTCAAACCCATCAGCGCCACGATCGGCGACCTGCCGCCCGATGCGCTCGACGCCATCACGGCACGCATCGACGAAGTCGCCGAAACAGGTGTGGATTTCGTCAAGGTCGGCGTCGTGCCGGGACCGCATGCGCACGGCTGCCTCGCGCGCATCGCCGGCTTGCAAGCCAACGTGTTGCCCGTGCTGTTGTGCGACGACGGCGTCGATGCGGAACTCGTCGCGTATGCCGTCTCGCTCGGCTTCGCAGGCATCGTGTTCGATACGGCAGGCAAGACGGGCCGCACGCTGCTCGATTGCATCGGCCACGCAACGCTTGCGCGCTACATCGCGACGATACGCGCGTCGGGCGCGATGGCCTGCATCGCCGGTTCGCTAGGCTGGACACAACTCGACGCGATCCGCACGCTCGCGCCAGATGTCGCGGGCTTTCGCACCGCGTTATGCGAGAACGGCCGCACCTCGCGCCTCGATCCGCGCCGCGTCGCGCAATGGGCCGACGCGCTGCATCACGCTGCCGCCGTCGCGTCCACAGCTCCCGCGTAACAATCCGCGTCAAGCGCGCGGCAGCGCGCCCTCACACCGCCGACGCATTCAGCAGCCGGTCGCGCACCAGCGCGACATCCGTCTTGCTGAACAACTCGACTTCGTAGTTCGCCTCTTTCACGTAACGGACAAAGCTCGCGTCGATCACGCCATCCGACGCGAGTGTCCCGAGCGGCACGTTCGCGCCGACCGGGCACGACTTCACCACCATCAGACGCTCGGCGTTCAGAGACGTCGACAGCCACGCGGCGAGGCTGTCGGAGGTCGTGTCCCAGTTGGTCATCGAGTTGGGCGTGACGCGCATCAGGCTCACGGGCATCCACACGGCAACCTTGCCGTGACGCAGCGCGCGCCGGATCAGTTCCTCGCTGGTCGCCAGCACGAGGTCGGGCAGCACGGCCTGCATCATCAGCGCGTACTGCGTCATCGCGAGCAGGCACATGTTGTGGGCGGCGAGATCGTCGAATTGCCATTCCTGCTGATACACGCGCACGCTGTCCGCAAAATCCCCGCCGCCCGGCACGATCACCACGCGCCCGCCGCCGACCTCCCACAGCTGCGTGAGCCAGTCCCGCAGCGACGGGTCGTGACTCAGGCTGCCCCCGATCTTCACCACCCACATGTCCGTTACCTCGCTTTCGTTCGACCTCACGACGGGCATGCCCGACGGCCCGGCCCGTCCGCGTCCGCCCTGCACTCGCGGCGCCATCGCGAGCCTGCGCTGGCCACGCCGCATGCGATCGATCGCGCCGCGCCCGGCGCGTCGCAGGCAGGCCCCGCGCCGTTTGACCGCTTCACTCGGCGCGCTGCTCCCGCCTCCTCGCCGACATCAGCCATGCGACGGCCACGCTCGGCGCGCATGTCGCGATCCATTCGGCGGCATCCGCCGGCGCGTTGCCTGCTATCTGCGTGAGCGTGCCGAAATCCACGTAGTCGCGCGCATGGGCCTTCGCCAGCGCCGCGGCCAGAAAGCGCCCGCAGCCCGCGCCGACGACGGGCGCGCGCGCCAGCGACGGATGCGCCGCACACACCTGCTCGAAGCTCGCGCCGATCGCGCGAAGCTGCGCGTCGCGCCATGTGTGCGCGAACTCGCGCCATTCGTCTTCGGTCGCCTCGCCCGCATCGCGGCCGATCGTTCTCGCCAGCCGCGCGCAGCTTGCCGCGATGGTCTTCGGCGCGTTGTCGGCGCTCGCATGCTGGTCGTGTGGCGGCCACAGTTCCCCCGTCAGCCGGTAAATGTCGGCGCTCGTCGCAAACCATTCGTTCATCACGCCCGCCGTCTCGCCGCGAAACGCGATGCGATGCGCGATGCCGCACAACGGCGTGCGAACGACCCCGTGATAAGCGAGCTCGCCTGTGACGAGACGCGTCGCGTCGCTGACGCCGCGTGCGGCGACACGCGCTTCGGCAACGGGCACGATGTCGGTCGTCGTGCTGCCGATATCGATCAGCACGCAATCGCGCATGCGGGTCGCGACATGCTGCGCCGTCGCGAGCCAGTTCGCCGACGCGACGGCACGCCATTGCGCGACGCTCTGCGCAGCATCCAGCCAGCCGCACGCGCCTGCGAAAAACGCCGTATCGGCGCCGAGCCGCGCGCCTAAGGCATCGACGAGCGCACGCACGCCGTGCTCGCGGTCGGCGAACAGATCGACCATTTCGCCCGTCATCGTGACCGCGTGGCGCGCGCTCGCGTGAGTGAGATCGGGCCAGCGTTCAGCCGCCGAACCGATCGCGCGATGCAGATGATCGAGCCCCTGCCACAGCGGACACGCCCATTGCGCGATATCGGTGACGGCACCGTCCGCGTCGACACGCGACACCTTCACATGCGCGCCGCCGACGTCCCAGCCGAACACGGCAGGCCCGGCAATTGACGGCGCCGGCACGGACGCGCTCATGATCCCGCTCCGCATGCGGACAGCTTTGCTCCCGCTGCGCCGCCGGACGCCGAATCAGTCACACGCGGCGCGGCCCGCAGGCCGTGTGCCCCCAGCACGTCGGCGGCGAGATTGCGGCCGAGCCGCGCGGACAAGCCCGCATACGCGACGGTCGCGCGCGGATTGACCTCGATCACGACCGGGCCGCGCGCCGGATGCCACACGACATCGATGCCGGCAAACCCGCGCAAGCCGGGCAGCGACGCCGCGACCTGCTGCGCGAGCGCGTCGAGCGTGCGGCCTTGCGGGCTGTCGCGATCGATACGGTCGATATCCACGCCATCGAAACCGACCACCTGCCCCGCATGGCCCGCCACGTGCGCGGCGACGTCTATCCTCTGCCGGTTGATGCTGACGAGCGTCGCGCCCGCCTGATCGCAGATCAGCGACAGGCTCAGCGCATCGCCGTCCACCCAGGCCTGCAGCACGGTTTCGCGTTGCGCCGCGCGCCGCGCCGCATATTCAGCGCGTGCCGCGTCGGCGTCGTCGAACACCAGCGTGTCGAGGCCGCCCGCGCCGTCGTCGGGCTTGACGACCCAGCGTGACTGCGTGCGCGGATCGAGCTGCGCCGGTTCGAGCGCGGGCGTGGCGGCAATCCCGCGCGACGCGAGCCGCGCCGCCGTCGCACGCTTGCTCGACGCGAGCGCGATCGCTTCCTTCGTGCAACCGATCCAGCGCGCGGGACCGACGGCGTCGGCGAGATCGAGCATCAGGCCATCGCATTCGGGCGCGACGATCCACGCGTAGTCGTGCTCGCGAGCGGCCCGCGAGACGAACTCCAGCATCGACTCGCCCGGCCTCGCGCGGCAATGCGCCACGCCCTGCGCGACCTGCTCGAAGCGCGAACTCGCGAAGCTGACCTCCACGCCGGCGAGCTGCCGCAGATCGCCGACGATCGCATCGCGCATCACGCGCCCTTCGACGACCAGCGCGCTCAGATCCGCGAGACTGCTGCTGCCCGCGAGTTGCGCGTCGATGCCACCGCCAGTGAGATACTCATAAACCCAGAGCTTCATCAAGGAACGTCTCCGCATGCAGGTGATCCCGGTTCTCGATCTGCTCGACGGCCACGCGGTCCGCGCGATACGCGGCGACCGCGCGAACTATCGCCCCATCCAGTCTTCGCTGTGCGCAACGAGCGAGCCGCTACCCGTCGCCCGCGCCCTCGTTGCCGCGACGGCCGCGCCGGCGCTGTACGTCGCGGACCTCGGCGCGATCATGTCGCGCGACGCCGATCCGTCGACGCTGGCCGTGCTCGCCGCGACCCTCGCGAACGCACATGTCCATGCGCATCTCGAGCCGCCCAGCGGCCCGTTCGAAATCTGGCTCGACGCGGGCTTCGCCGATTACCCGTCGATGCTCGCCCACCTCTCGCGCATCGCCGCCGCAACCGGCTCCGCCCACACGCGCATCGTGCCCGTGTTCGGCACCGAATCGCTGCACTCGCTCGACGCGCTGCGCGAAGCCGAAGCGGCTGGTTACGCGCCCATCCTGTCGCTCGATCACCGCGGCCGTCAGCTGATCGCGGCACCCGACCTCGCGCAGGCGCTGCGCGCTCCCGCATCGTGGCCGTCGCGCGTGATCGTGATGACGCTCGATCAGGTCGGCGCCGACGCCGGCCCCGACCTCGACACCCTCAACCTGATCCACGCACAGGCGGGCCAGCGTTCGATCATCGGCGCAGGCGGTATCCGTCATCGCGACGATCTCGATGCAGCAGCACGCAGCGGCGCGCGGGCATGGCTCGTCGCATCGGCGCTTCACGACGGCAGGCTTCGCACGCCAGCCGCAATGCGCTCCGGCGCCGCGACCTGATCCGCGAAACAATATCCATGCCACGCGGCCCGCGGCGCAGCAACGGCGCGGCTCGCATGCGCAATGGGCCGCCCACTGTCCTCAAGTGACACACTGTTGCAGCGCGAAGCACATACTGTGCTGCGCGCGGCCCGTCGCGCGGCGGGATATCCCGGGTCGCCCATGAGGTGTTCAGGTTCGGCGCAGCGGGCCGTTTCCGCGCGTTTTGCCCGCGCGGTCACGTCGAAACGCCCAGCGGCTTGCTGGCCCAAGGCCGCCGCCAACTGGCGATGAAATCGGCACGGACCTTGCTGATCGGGGGCTTATGCACGAGTCCACGTCCCCCGTCACACATGTCAACGCGACGTCCGCCGCCGATGGGCCATTGCCATCCGTTTCGACAAGCCGCGACTGGACCTGCCCGTTCTGCCCTTTGCTGTGCGACGACATCGAGGCCCATCTCTCCCGTGCCCAGACGCTCGCAGCACCCCACACGCAATGCGCGCGGCTCGCCGATGCCCTGGCTCGCCATGACGCCGGCGACAACGTCTGCTCGCCCGGTATCGACGGCGCCCCCGTCTCGCTCGATATCGCGCTAGACGCCGCCGCCGCCGTGCTCGCGCAGGCTCGCCGGCCGCTCTTTGGCGGCTGCGCAACGGATATCGCCGGTGCGCGCGCGCTCTATGCGCTTGCGGCCGGCTGCGGCGCAGTCCTCGATTCGCTGCATGGCGACGCGCTGAGCGCTGCGACGCTCGCGCTGCAGGATCGCGGCGCGTTCTTCACGACCTTGTCCGAAGTGCGCTCGCGTGCGGATCTACTGGTGGTTTTCTCATGCGAACCCGCCGCCCGGCACCCGCGCTTTTACGAGCGCATTGCGAGCGGCACGTCGATGCAGCGCGACATCCGCTTCGTCTGTTGCGCAACCGATCCGGCCGCCAGTCAGGCGACTGACACGCGTAGTACCTCGCTACTCGCCGACGCTTCGGCGCACGACGTGCTCGCGCTCTGGTCGGCGCTGGCAGAAGGCCGCCAGGCCGAATCTCTGGATGACGGCGCGGGCATCGCGAGCGCGCTCGCTTCGTTGCTGGCGCGCATCGCGCAAGCGCGCTACACGGCCTTCGTGATCGAACCCGCCGCGTTGCCTCACCCGCATGCGGCGCTGCTGATCGAAGCGCTGCATCGCATCGTCAAGGCGATCAACCGCACGAACCGGGCAGGCGTCCTAACCCTCGGCGGCGCGGACGGCGTGCTGAGCGTCAACCAGACGGTCGCGTGGCTGTCGGGCTTTCCGTTACGGACACGCGTGTCGAAGCCCGACCGGCCACCCGGCACGCCGCTGCTCGACCACGATCCGTATCGCTATCGCACCGAACGTCTGCTCGCCGCGCGCGAAGCGGATGCGTTGCTGTGGACGGCGAGCTTCGACCCGCATCCGCCGCCGTCCACGCTCGACGCGAACACGCCTTTGATCGTGCTCGGCACGCCGGCGCTCGGCTCCGCGCTCGATCCGCACACGCGCGGCGCGAAAACGATCTTCATTCCCGTCGCGACGCCCGGCATCGACAGCGATGGCCACCTGTTTCGCGTCGATACGTCCGTCGTCGTGCCGCTGCATGCGGCGCGGCACGTTGCGCTGCCAACCGTCGCGTCCATCGCGACGCATCTGGCCGACGCGCTCGCTGCACGCGCCGCGCAGACACGGAGCCCGGCATGAGCATCGCGCGACTCCGAGGCGGCCGCGTCTACGATCCCGCGAATGGCGTCGACGGCGAGCTGCGTGACCTCTATATCCGCGATGGCCGCATCGTCGACGCGCCCGCCGACGGTGCCGTCGATCGCGACTACGATGCGCAAGGCATGATCGTGATGGCGGGCGGCATCGATCTGCATTCGCACATCGGCGGCGGCAAGACGAACCTGTCGCGGCTGCTGTTGCCCGAAGATCATCGCGACGACGCGCCGCGCGATGCATCGTACGAAGCCGCGCAGGATGAACGCGGCCGCTATCTGCGCATGCCGTCGTGCGGCGTCTGCACGCCGGGTACGCTCGCCACCGGCTACCGTTACGCCGAAATGGGCTACACGGCGGCCTTCGAGCCCGCGATGATCGCCTCGAACGCGCGCCACGCGCATCTGGAAATGGGCGACACGCCGATCATCGATCACGGCGCTTACGTGATGCTCGGCAACGACGAACTGCTGCTGCAGATGCTCGCCGCGAAAGACGACTTCGAGCGCGTGCGCGATTATGTGGGCTGGACGATGCACGCAAGCCGCGCGCTCGGCGTGAAGGTGGTCAACCCGGGCGGCATCTCGGCATTCAAGTTCAACCAGCGTTCGCTCGATGTCGACGAAGCGCACGTGCATTACGGCATCACGCCGCGCGACGTGTTGCGCACGCTGACGCGCGCGCTGACGGAACTGCGCGTGCCGCATCCGCTGCACGTTCACGCCAGTAACCTGGGCGTGCCGGGCAATATCGATTCGACCATCGCGACGATGGACGCCGCCGGCGGCCTGCCCATTCATCTCACGCACATCCAGTTTCACAGCTACGGCACGGAAGGCCCGCGCAAGTTTTCGTCGGGCGCGCGGGCGATTGCCGAGGCCGTCAACGCGCGGCCCAACGTGTCGATCGACGTTGGGCAGATCATTTTCGGGCAGACCGTGACCGCTTCCGGCGACACGATGATGCAGTTCAAAAATGCGCCGCTCGCGCGGCCGCACAAGTGGATCGTCGGCGATATCGAATGCGATGCGGGGTGCGGCGTCGTGCCGTTCCGCTATCGCGAGCAAAGCTATGTGAATGCGCTGCAATGGATCATCGGCCTCGAAATCTTCCTGCTGGTGGACGACCCGTGGCGCGTGTCGATGACGACCGATCATCCGAACGGCGGGCCGTTCACGAGTTATCCGCATCTGATCCGCCTGCTGATGGACAAGTCGTTCCGCGACGCGCAGATCGACCGGCTGCATCCGGAAGCGAAGGTGGCGAGCGCGCTGCCGGAACTCACGCGCGAGTTCTCGCTGTACGACATCGCGATCATCACGCGCGCCGGCCCGGCGCGCCTGCTGGGGCTCGAGGATCGCGGCCATCTCGCGCCGGGCGCCGCCGCCGACATCGCCGTGTATCGCGACGATGCGGACCGCGAGCGGATGTTCACGTCGCCCGCTTATGTGTTCAAGGACGGCCAACTGGTCGCGCGCGACGGCAACCTGGTGTCGACGCCAACGGGCGGCATCCACTTCGTCTCGCCCGACTACGACAGGAGCATCGAAAAGACCTTGCGCCAGTACAGCGAGACGAACCTCGCCACGAACTTCGCGCACGCCGCGATCAGCGACGACGAAATCTGCGCATGCTGCCACGGCGGACGGCTGTTGCCCGTCGCGTGCCTCGCGCGAGCATGAAGGCGGACGCGCGATGCAGATCAACGACACCCTGATCGACGACACCTTCGCGGAAGCGTTCCCGATGAAGGCGACCCGCCTCGTCATCACCGCGCACACGCCGCGCTGGGCGCGCGCGGCAGCCGACTCGCTGACGGGTTTCGCGACCTCGGTGATCGACTGCGGCTGCGAAGCGGGCATCGAGCACGACATCGCGGCCGACGCGACACCCGACGGGCGTCCCGGCATTTCGGTGCTGATTTTCGCGGTGTCGTCGAAGGAACTGGTCAAGCAGATCGCCCGGCGCGTCGGACAATGCGTGCTGACCTGCCCTACCACGGCCGTCTACAACGGCATCGATCCCGCGACGACGCGTGCGCCGTTGTCGGACGTCGCGCCGCTTGGCGGCTCGCTGCGCTTTTTTGGCGACGGCTGGCAGATATCGAAAGTACTCGGCGGCGTGCGCTACTGGCGCGTGCCCGTGATGGACGGTGAGTTTGTCTGCGAAGAATCCGTGCAAACGGTCAAGGCAGTCGGCGGCGGCAACCTGCTGCTGCTCGCGCGCGATCTGGACAGCGCGTTAGCGGGCGCCGAAGCTGCCGTCGCCGCAATGCACCGGCTTGCGAATGTGATTACACCGTTCCCGGGCGGCGTCGTGCGGTCGGGATCGAAGATCGGCTCGAAGTACAAAGGCGCCGTCGCCTCCACGAACGACGCGTTCTGCCCCACCCTCGCCGGCTTGTCGCAGCGCAGCGAACTCGATGCGCAGACGGGTTGCGTGCTGGAGATCGTCATCGACGGGCTGACGGACGCGGACGTCGGCGCGGCGATGACGGCGGGCATCGAGGCGGCATCCGCGGCGGGCACGGGCGTGGTGCGTATTTCGGCCGGGAACTATGGCGGCAAGCTCGGGCCCTACCACTTCAAGCTGCGCGAACTGGCTGCGGGCATTGTGCAGCGCCCAAAAAACGGCGGCGCGACATGAGCACCATCACGTTGCGCGTCAAAGCCGCGCCGGGTTTTCGTGTGGATGGCTCGCCGCTGCTGCCGTCCGCCTTGTCGGCGCTGTCGGGCGCGGAGATTGCGCATCGGTTGCTGTCTGCGGGCAACGAAGCGTGCGCAATCGGCGATCTGTTCGACATAGCCGTCGATCCGAACGGCGATGACGCACGTCTCGTGATCGAAGGCGACGCAAGCTGGCTGGACCGGCTCGGCGCGCAGCTCGACGCGGGCAGTCTGCGCATCAGCGGCCCGGCGGGCGACTACGCGGGCCTGCGCATGACGGGCGGCACCCTCGACATAGCGGGCGACGCAGGCCATTTCGCAGGCTGCGAAATGCGCGGCGGAACGCTCGTCGTCGCGGGTCATTGCGGCGACTTCGCGGCAGGCGCGCTGCCCGGCGGCATGGAAGGCATGACAGGCGGCACGCTGATCGTGGCGGGCAATGCGGGCGCGCGGCTCGGCGACCGGATGCGGCGCGGCACGCTGTTGACAGGCGGCGACGCGGGCGATTACGCGGCCTCGCGAATCGTCGCCGGGACGATCGGCATTGCGGGCCGGGTCGGCGCACACTATGGTTACGGCATGCGGCGCGGCACGCTGTTGATGTTGCAACGGCCTGAGCGTATCCCGCCCACCTTCACCACGGGAGGACGCGGCTTCGACGTGTTCTGGTCGCTGTTCGCGCGCGCGCTCAAGGCCGAATGCGAGGCGGCGTCGGCCGTGAGCACTGCCGTCGCGCAACGCCTCGCGCCGTTTGCAGCGCTCGACGCCCGCACGCCGCCGCAGCGCTACGCGGGCGATCTTGCAGTCGATGGACGCGGCGAACTGCTGGTCGTCGAATGATCGAGGGAACCGACATGAACGCGACACGCTCGACCGATATCGCGCGCAGCGGCATAGAGAGGCCCGAGCGCTTCCCGATGGCGCTGATCGTGCTGCATTGGCTGATCGCGGTCTGCATCATCGCGATGCTCGGCATTGGCCTCTATATGGTCGGATTGCCGCGCGGCCTGCCGTTCAAGGCCGTGCTGATCAACTTTCACAAGTCGCTTGGCTTGACGATTTTCCTGCTGGTGCTGATGCGCATCGGAGTTGTCATGGTATCCGGCAGGCCGCCGTTGCCGCCGATGCGAGCGTGGCAACGCGCCGCCGCGAGCGCTACGCAGGTTCTTTTATACGCTGCAATGATCGCAATGCCGGTGACGGGCTATCTCGGCTCGTCGTTCAACACGTACGGCACGCGTTTCTGGGGACTGCTGCTGCCGAAGTGGGGTTGGGACGACAAGGCGTTACGCCATTTCTGGTTCACCATTCATGAGATCACCGCATGGATCTTCATTGCGTTGATCGCGTTGCACGTCGCGGGCGCGCTCAAGCATCAGCTGATCGACCGCGACGGGCTGTTGCGCAGGATGTTGCCGTGATGCGCGGCGCTCATCATTCGAGGCCGGTTTCAAAGGCGTTTTTGCACGTTCTTTCGGGAGCAAGGTAACGATGAAGGTCAAGGTGCTCGGTTCGTCGGCGGGCGGCGGCTTTCCGCAATGGAACTGCAACTGCCGCAATTGCGACGGCGTGCGCAAAGGCACGATCGCGGCGCGGCGGCGCACGCAGTCGTCGATTGCAGTGAGCGTGGATGGCATGGCGTGGCTGCTCGTCAACGCATCGCCCGATATCCTCGCGCAGATCGCTGCGAACCCTGAAATGCAGCCCGCCCGCCATGCCCGCGACACGGGTATCGCAGCCGTGCTGCTGATGGACGCGCAGATCGACCACGTAACGGGCCTGCTGATGCTGCGCGAAAACAGCGCGCCGTTGCCGCTGCATGCGACGGATGCCGTCTGGCAAGACCTGTCGACAGGTTTTCCCGTCGTGTCGATTCTGTCGCACTACTGCGGCATCGAACGTCACACCATTGCGCTCGATGCCGGCCCGTTCGAGATCGCCGCCTTGCCCGGCGTGCGCATCGAGGCGCTGCCGCTGTCGAGCAAGGCGCCGCCCTATTCGCCGCATCGCGCGGCGCCGCAGCGCGGCGACAACATCGGCCTGCTGCTGACGGCGCCCGGCTCCGGCAAGCGCGTGTTCTATGCGCCCGGCCTCGGCGTGCTCGAACCGCCTGTGCGCGAGGCGATGCGCAGCGCCGACCTGCTGCTTGTCGACGGCACGCTCTGGACCCCCGACGAAATGATCGAACTCGGCCTGTCGAAAAAGACGGCTGCCGACATGGGTCATCTCGCGCAAACGGGACCGGGCGGCATGATCGACGTGCTGGATTCGCTCGATAGGCCGAACGCGCGAAAGGTGCTAATACATATCAACAACACGAACCCGATCCTGATCGACGACGGCCCCGAGCGGCGCACACTGGCGCAGCACGGCATCGAAGTCGCGCACGACGGGATGCTGTTCGAGCTGTGAGTCAGACCACTGATACGGAGACCCGACGGATGAGTTTCAAAGACGACATCGGCCCGGCATGGACCCGAGCAGAATTCGAAGCGCAATTGCGCGCGAAGGGACAGGCGTATCACATCCATCACCCGTTCAACGTGAAGATGAACAGCGGCGGATGCACGCGCGAGCAGATTCGCGGCTGGGTCGCGAACCGCTTCTACTACCAGATCAACATTCCGCTGAAGGATGCCGCCGTCCTGTCGAATTGCCCCGATCGCGAAACGCGCCGCCGCTGGGTGCTACGCATTCTCGATCACGACGGCTATGGCGAGGATGAAGGCGGGATCGAAACGTGGGCGCGGCTGGGCGATGCCGTCGGGCTCTCGCGCGATGAATTGTGGTCGCTGGAACACGTGGTGCCCGGCGTGCGCTTCGCCGTCGACGCGTATGTGAACTTCGCGCGGCGCGCGCCATGGCAGGAAGCCGTCTGCTCGTCGCTCACGGAAATCTTCGCGCCGCAGATCCACAAGGACCGGCTCTCGACTTGGCCCGAGCATTACCCGTGGATCAAGCCAGAGGGCCTCGCGTATTTCCGTTCGCGCATCTCGCTTGCGCAGCGCGATGTCGAGCATGGCCTCGCCGTCACGCTCGATCATTTCCGCACGCGCGAGCAGCAGGAACGCGCGCTCGACATTCTGCAATTCAAGCTCGACATTCTCTGGACGATGCTTGACGCGATAGAAAAGGCGTTCCCGGCATGAACACTCATGACAACGCGCAAACCACGGACAAACGCGGCCCGAAACTGAGCAGCCTGTTTCGCCTGCAATGGGAACCGGCACAGGACGCGCATGTGCTGCTGTATCCCGAAGGCATGGTGAAGCTGAACCAGAGTGCGGCGCAAATCCTGTTGCGTTGCGACGGCACGCGCGACATCCCGACGCTCGTCGCGGAACTGGAAACGGCGTTCAACGCGACGGGACTGACGCCGGAAGTCGAAGCCTTCGTCGACCACGCGCGCTCGCGTGGCTGGCTGGAGTGACAGCATGACCGACCTCTCGACACCCGCAACAGAACACGCGCAACAGGCCGCGCGCAGCGGCGTGGGCCCGCCGCTGTGGCTGCTCGCGGAACTGACTTACCGTTGCCCGCTGCATTGCGCGTTCTGCTACAACCCCGTCGACTACACCAGTCATCGCGACGAGCTTAGCACCGCGCAGTGGATCGACGTGTTACGCCAGGGCCGCAAGCTCGGCGCCGCGCAACTGGGCTTCTCCGGCGGCGAGCCGCTGATGCGCGACGACCTCGAAGAACTGGTCGCCGAAGCACACAATCTCGGCTTCTATACGAACCTCATCACGTCGGGCGTCGGGCTGACGGAGGCGCGGCTCGATACGCTGAAGGCCAACGGGCTCGATCACATTCAACTGTCGTTTCAGGACTCGACCCAGGAACTCAACGACTTCCTCAGCAGCACCCGCACCTTCGACCTGAAGAATCGCGTCGCGCGCTCGATCAAGGCGCATGGCTTTCCGATGGTGCTCAACTGCGTGCTGCATCGCTACAACCTGCCGCATGTCGACAAGATCATCGACATGGCGCTGGCCATGGGCGCCGAATATCTGGAGCTTGCGAACACGCAATACTACGGCTGGGCACACGCGAACCGCGCGCAACTGATGCCGACCGCGGAGCAGTTGCACGAAGCGGAAGCCGTGGTCGAACGTTACCGGAAGGAGATCGGCAACCGCTGCAAGATTTTCTTCGTCGTGCCCGACTACTTCGAAACGCGGCCCAAGCGGTGCATGAACGGCTGGGGCTCGGTGTTTCTCGGCGTCGCGCCCGACGGCGCCGCGCTGCCCTGCCATTCGGCGCGCTCGCTGCCGGGCCTCACGTTTCCGAACGTGAAGGACACGCCGCTCGGGCATATCTGGTATGAGAGCGACGCGTTCAACCGCTTTCGCGGCTTCGAATGGATGAAGGAGCCTTGCCGGAGCTGCGACGAAAAGACCCACGACCTCGGCGGCTGCCGTTGCCAGGCGTATCTGTTGACGCTCGACGCCGCCAATGCCGATCCCGTCTGCGACAAGTCTCCTCATCACGAGCAGGTTGTACGCGTGGTGCGCGACGCAGCCCAGCGTCCCGCCACGCTCGCGCCGAACGAACAGCCCGTCACGTTCCGCAACGACGCAAACTCGAAACGCCTCAGCGCCGACGCACGCGGGATCACAGCGACGCCTCACACCGGGAGCACCCGATCATGACGACGCCCGCTATTTCCGTGCTTCTCGTCGACGATCATGCCGTCGTGCGCGAAGGCTACCGAAGGCTGCTCGAACTGAGCCCCGATGTGCGCGTCGCGGGCGAAGCCGCCGACGCCACACAGGCGTATCAGCGTTTTTGCGCGTTGCAGCCGGATGTCGTCGTGATGGATCTCGCGTTGCCTGGCGCGAGCGGAATCGAAGCGATGCGCCGCATGCTCGCGAGAGAACCGGACGCACGCGTGCTGATTTTCAGCGTGCACGAAGAGACGCTTTTCGTGCGTCGTGCATTCGATGCCGGCGCATGCGGCTATGTGACCAAAGCGAGCGCGCCCGATGTGCTCGTCGAAGCGGTGCGCGCCGTCGCACGCCGCGTGCGCTATCTGAGCGCCGATGTCTCGCATGCGCTCGCGCTACGGACGATGTTCAGCGAAGGGCCGCCCGGACGGCAACTGTCCGCGCGCGAGTTCGAAGTGCTGCGCCTGCTCGTTCAGGGCTACACGCTGCCCGTGATCGCAGAAAGGCTCGGCCTGAGCCAGAAGACGATTGCGAACCATCAGTCCGCGATCCGGCAGAAGTTCGGCGCGAACAACGGCGTGCAACTCGTGCAGATCGCGCAGCGCCTCGGTTTGCAGTTCTCCGAGCTTGCCGCGCCTCACGAGCTTTTCGGTTCGGCGGGATCGATGGAAGCGTTTGGTTCGGGCAGCCCGAGCTGAGCCGGTACGCGCGCGCACAGCAGAAAGCCGCGGGCCGGCTCGCTCGCGACATGAAACTCGCCGCCTAGCGCCTCCACGCGTTCGCGCATGCCGATCAGCCCGAGCCCGATGCGCGGCTTCGACAGATCGACGCCGGGGCCGTCGTCGGCGACCGTGACGACGATTTCTTCGACCCGCTCGCGGCTGGCAGGCGCTCTCACCAGATAGATTTCGACATTCGCTTCGCGCGCGAACTTCGACACGTTCGTCAGCGCTTCCTGCACGAGCCGGTAGAGCGTGATGTTGAGCGCGTCGGTGAAGCCGTCGAAGTCGCCTTCGATGGTCAGCTTGAACGACGCCTCGGGCAGCCGCTCGCGCCAGCCCTCCACGCAATGTTCGAGCGCGCTCGGCAAGCCAAGCTCGTCGAGGCCGATGGGCCGCAGCTTGCGGATCATCCCGCCAATCTGCCGATACACGAAGCCCGCGCTTTGCATCACGGCAAGCGACGCACGATGCACCTCGCCGTCCCGCGCCGACAGGTCGCGTATGCGCGCGGCGTCGAGTGCGATCGCATTCAGGTATTGACCCAGTTCGTCATGCAGTTCGCGCGCGAGATGACGGCGCTCGGCTTCCTGTGCCTCGATGCCCTGACTCGCGAGCCGCCGGTTTTCGGCGAGCAGCCGCGCGGACTCCTGTTCCGCCTCGCGGCGGCGCTGCAATTCCTTCTGCGAATCCCGATAGCGCCGCCACGAGAACCATGCCAGCCCCGCTGCGAGCACGAACAGCGTGACGGGCAGTTCGTCGAGCTGATAGCGCTCGGCGCGGCGGCTCCAGCGATACGCGATCTCGGAGACGTCGAAGACCGAGCACAGCGCGCCGACGATGACCGTCAGCACCACGACGCAGGTGAAGTCGCGCCATGCGACCGGCCGCGACTCCGTGGCGCGGGTGGCCGCGCTTTTGCCCGCTGCGGACTGCGGCGCGCGCGAGGGGTCTGCCGCGCCCGATGCATCCGCGCGACTGTCTGCGTCTGCTGCTTGCCGTGGGTCCGGCCCGGCGTCTGCCGGTCTGGCTGAGGAGAGAGCTTCGGGCATGAGCGTGTCGATGGAAGCGGTCATTCATTCTACTCACCGAACGGGTGCTTTTCGTGTTGCTTTTTGCAGGTTTGGGAGCGTCTCCCGAAAGAATCGGGAAAGCTTCCCGGGCATGACGTGCCTTTGTTATGCGACGCTGCAATCACCGGCGAAGCGACATGGAGACAGGCATGCGCAGTTCGCGAGCGCGTCGCCGACACAAGGCTAAAACAACCTGCTGGAGACGACAACGATGAAACCTTCACGGCGCAAATCACGACGCGCCCGTCTGCATCCTCGCAAGCGCGCATTGCAATTGGTGTGCGGCAGCGCATTGGCCAGTCTGTGCGCGGCGGCCTGGTCGCAGGAGGCCGCACCGCCGCCCGCCGATACTCCCCCCGCCGACGTCCAGCAGACTGCGCAGAACACGACGCAGGAAGCCGAAATGCCGTCGATTCTCGTGATCGGCACTACGCCGCTGATCGGCATCGGCACCGCGATCGAACTGGTGCCCGCCAACGTGCAGACGATCCGCGGCCGCGAGATCGACCAGCAGCATCCGAACACGCTGACCGACTACTTCGCGACCAACCTGCAAAGCGTCGACATCAACGATGCACAGGGCAACCCGTCGCAGATGGACATCAGCTATCGCGGCTTCACGGCTTCGCCGCTGCTCGGCACGCCGCAAGGGCTGTCCGTCTTCATGGACGGCGTGCGCATCAACGAGCCGTTCGGCGACGTCGTCAACTGGGACCTGATACCGCAGGCCGCGATCGATACGATCCAGCTGATTCCCGGCTCCAATCCGACCTTCGGCCTCAACACGCTCGGCGGCGCGATTGCCATCACGACGAAGAACGGCAGTAACTCGCCGGGTGGCGAAGCGGAGATCAGCGGCGGATCGTTTGGACGCAAGAGCGCGCAGATCCAGCAAGGCGGCGTGATCGGCAGCAATCTCGACTATTACTTCACCGCGAACGCGGCCAACGACGACGGCTGGGCCGATCACAACGGCAGCCGCTTGCGCCAGGCTTTCGGCAAGCTGCGCTATCACGATGCCGACACGACGCTGTCGATATCCGGAGGCGGCGCCGACAACACGCTCGACGGCTCGCAGACGATTCCGCGCTCGTTTCTCGACAACCGCAAGCAGGCTTACACGTTTCCCGACCAGAACAACAACACGGTCGGCTATCTGACGATTGCGGGCGAGCACTATTTCACGCCCAATGTGCAGTTGAGCGGCACGCTCTACTATCGCCACTATCGCAACAAGAACGTCAGCAGCAATGTCAACGACGACTTCGATCCCGATGATCCCGACGATGCACCGCCCGCGACCAACGTGCAGTCGACGGTATTCACGCAAAGCTACGGCGGGAGTCTGCAACTGGCGCTGTTGCAGAACCTGCTCGGCAAGCGCAATGAACTGACGCTGGGTGTCGCCGCCGATCTCGCGAATACGCACTTCACGCAATCCTCGCAAGACGCGACCTTCACCGACACGCGCGCGACCATCGGCACCGGTCCGTTCCTCCCGACGACGGATGCGAAGACGCGCAATGAAACCTACGGCGTCTATTTCACCGACACGTTCTCGTTCACCGATCAATGGGCGTTGACATTTGCGGGCCGCTACAACTGGTCCCGCACGACGATCGGCGACGAGAGCGGCGTGCAGCCGCTGCTCGATGGACGTCATGTGTTTTCGCGCTTCAATCCTGCTGTCGGCATTACTTACAACCCGACCGATACGCTCACCGCATACTTCACCTACAACGAAGGCATGCGCTCGCCGACATCGATCGAACTGGCGTGCGCGGACCCGGATGCGCCCTGCTCGCTGCCGAATGATTTCATTGCGGACCCGTCGCTCAAGCCCGTCATTTCGAAGACGTTCGAAATCGGCGCGCGCGGGCGCATCGGCAGCAATACGACATGGAGCGCCGCACTGTATCGCACAACGCTCGACGACGATATCCAGTTCATCAGCAGCAATGGCGCGGCGAGCTCGCTCGGGTTCTTTCAGAACGTCGGCAAGACGCGCCGGCAAGGCTTCGAACTCGCGGGCCGCACGAAGTATGGTCCGGTTGGCGTGAGCGCGAGCTATAGCTATATCGACGCGACGTATCAGTCGACATGGACCGAGAGCAGCGCGAGCAATTCGAGCGCGGACGCGAACGGCAACATCACCGTGAAGCCCGGCGACAAGATTCCCGGCATTCCGCAGAATACGGTGAAACTGCGCATCGACTACACGCCGTTCGCGGCGTGGAATATCGGCACGAACCTCACGTATCGCGGCAGCATCTTCGCGCGCGGCGACGAAAACAATCAGGATGTGAATGGCACGGTGGCCGGCTATTTTCTGATCGATCTCGACACCACGTATAACGTGACGAAGCAGCTTCAGGTGTTTGCGACCGTCAAGAATCTGCTGAACAAGCACTATGCGAACTTCGCGATTCTCGGCGAGAACTTCTTCAATGGACCGAACCATACGTTCGATCCGGGTGGTGTCACGAATGAGCAGTTTCTTGGAATCGGCGCGCCGCGCGGGGTGTGGGTTGGGTTGAGGTATGCGTGGAAGTGAGTGCGTTGCGCTGGATTGCTTACTGGTTCTTCTGCCCGCTGCGAGCGGGCTTTTTTTCGCCTGCTTTTGATGGTGAAGTTTCGATCGACTCAATCAGAAAAGACTGATTTTTCGCATAGTGTTGCGCCCGCGAGCGTGTCAACAATACTTGACAGAAAGGCTACGCGAGTTTCGCTAGGCTCTTCGCTCCAAAAATAAGCAACACGAATAAATGAATCAGAAGACCTATCGGCTCGTGTATAGCCGGTTGCGCGGTATGCTTGTCGCCGTCGAGGAAACCGCCACGGCAGCAGGAAAGGCGGGAGAGACACGCGCGACGGGCCGCGCGTCGGGAGCGCTGGAGATATTCCTGTCGTTGCGTCAGCTTGCGCTGTCCGCACTGCTCGCCCTTTCGCCACTCATGGCCGGCGCGCAGATCGCACCGGGCGGCGCGCACGCACCGGGTGTCGTCACGACGCAGAACGGTATCCCGCAGGTCAACATCAACAAGCCGTCCGGTGCGGGCGTGTCGATGAATACCTATGGCCAGTTCGACGTGCAGAAGAACGGCGCAATCCTCAATAACTCGCCGGTTATCGTGAGCACGCAGCAGGCCGGGTACATCAACGGCAATCCGAACTTCGGGCCAAACGATGCGGCGCGCGTGATCGTCAACCAGGTCAACAGCAATTCGCCGTCGCAGTTGCGCGGGTATCTCGAAGTCGCGGGCAAGAGCGCGCAGGTCCTTATCGCGAATCCGAACGGGTTGCTGGTCGACGGCGGCGGCTTCATCAATACGTCGCGCGCGACGCTCACGACAGGTACACCGAATTTCGCGGCTGATGGTTCGCTTGCGGGCTTCAACGGGACGAGTGGCAACATCACCGTGCAGGGTGCGGGGTTCAACGGCTCGAATATTGACCAGGTTGATCTTCTGGCGCGTGCGGTGCAGGCCAATGCCGCAATCTACGCGAAGAACCTCAACGTTGTGACGGGGGCGAACAACGTCGACTATGGATCGCTTGCCGCGACGCCCATCGCTGGCAGCGGCCCCGCGCCGGGTGTCTCCATCGACGTAAGCAATTTAGGGGGCATGTATGCCAATCGCATCGTTCTGATTGGCACGGAGAACGGTGTCGGGGTGTCAAGCAAGGGCGTGCTCGCTGCACAGGCGGGCGACCTGATCCTGACGACACAGGGCAAGCTGGTTCTCGCCGGTCAGACGAACGCAAGCGGCAACATCACTGCGAGCGCGCGCGATGGCATCGACAACAGCGGCACGACCTACGCGCAGCAGAGTGTCAGCGCAAACACATCGGGCGCTTTGTCCAACAGCGGCACGCTCGCCGCGCAGCAGAACACGACGATCAACGCGAACAGCGTCGCATCGACGGGTACGCTTGGCGCGGGCGTGAACAATGACGGCACGATTGCCGGTTCCGGCGACCTGTCTGTGACAACGACAGGAGCACTCACCGCGACGGGCCACAACCAGGCTGGCGGCAATATGACCATTCTGGGCGCGGGCGTCAATCTCGCCGGCAGCAATACGTCGGCCAACGGCGCGCTGACGCTTTCCAGCAGCGGCGACCTGACCCTGTCGAATGCGACGACCACGGCGGGCGGCGCGCTCAGTGCAAACGCATCGGGCACGCTGACCAACGACGGCGGCAAGCTGTCCGGCGGATCGGTTCAGGCATCGGCGGCGAATGTATCGAACACGGGCGGACACATCGTTTCCGGATCGACGCTTGGCTTGAACACGGCGGGCGCGCTCGCGAACCGTCAGGGTGTGATCCAGTCGGCGGCGGGTGCAACGATTGGCGGCGCTTCGCTCGACAACACGGGCGGGCAGATTCTGTCGCTCAACGGCGACGGCCTGAACCTTGGGGTGACAGGCACCCTGCTGAACGGCGTCGGCGGCATCATTGGCGGGAATGGCAATGTCCAGTTGAGTGCGTCCATCTTCACGAACCAGGGCAAGGTGAACGCGCTGCGTGACGCGGTGCTGCGTGCGTGGAACCTGAACAACAGCGGCACGGTGACGGCGGGCGGCGCATTGAACGCGTCGGCAACGGACGCACTCAGTAACGCAGGCGGCACGTTCTCAGGCTCGGCGACGACCGTGTCAGGTACGTCCATCGACAACACGAACGGCAGCATCGACGGCGATACGCTTGCTGTCACGTCGACGGGCGACCTCGTCAACCGCAACGGCAAGCTGACGCAGTACGGCACCACCGACCAGACGATCAGCGCAGGCGGAGCGCTCGACAGCACGGGCGGCACGGTTGCATCGAACGCGAACAGTCTGACTGTCTCGGCAAACTCCATCACGAACGACAGCGGCACGCTCCAGCATGCGGGCACGGGCATGCTCAAGGTCAAGGCGACGGGCGCACTGTCGAACGTCGGCGGCAAGGTTCAGACGAACGGCACGCTGACCGTAGCGGGCGCGAAGCTGGACAACAGCGGCGGCACGCTGACCGCGCAACAGGCAGCACAGGTCAATGCTGACGCGGGCATCGTCAACCGCAACGGCACGCTATACGGCGCAAATGGGCTGACCGTCTCAACTCAGGGCGACATCGACGACACGGGCGGTTCGGCGCAGTCGGCAGGCGACCTGTCCTTGAGCGCGGGCGGCGCGTTGTCGAACGCACAGGGAACGCTTTCTGCCAACGGCGCGCACGGTACTGCTAATGTCGCAGCCGCGAGCATCGACAACACCAAAGGCAAACTGACCAATGCGGGTGACGGCGCAACGACCGTGACGGCATCGAGCGTCACCAACACGGGCGGCACGCTCGGCGGCAACGGCGACGTGACGATCAACGCGCAGACGCTGGAGAACGGCGCAGGCGCGAATCTCGTCGCGGGCGGCGCGGCGAACCTGAACGTTCAACAACGCGTGAACAACGCGGGCGGCACGCTGTTCGGCGGCACGGCGCTGAACCTGAACCAGGCGAACGCGGCCGTCATCAACGACGGCGGCGCGATTCTCGGCGGGCTGGACGTGTCAGTGAATGCCGCGTCGCTGTCGAACGCGGGCGGCGCAATCCGCGCAAACCGGGACGTGTCGGCGAGTGGTGTCGTTTCCGGCGACGGCGACATGATCGCGGGCCGCAATCTCTCGCTCGCCATCAACGGCAACTACACGAGCGGCGCAAGCAACAACCTGCGCGCTGACGGCGACATGAGCGTCAGCGCAACGGGCACGCTGACCAACACGGGCACGCTCGCCGCCACTGGCGCGCTGACCGCGACGGGCGCAAATGTCGTAAACGCGGCGGGCGCAGACATCAATTCGTCCAATACGACGGTCAATGCGAACGGGACGCTGACCAACGCCGGACGCATCGAAGGCGACGCTGTCGCAACGAACAGCGCAACGCTTGCCAATACCGGCACGGTCATCGGTAATGATGTGACAGTCAATGCGAACGACGTGCAGAACACGGGCGCGGCGGCGGTGATCGCGGGCGCGAACTCCGTGCGTATCTATGCACAGAACTCGATCACGAACGCGGACGGCGCGCTGATCTATAGCGCGGGCAATCTGGAAATCGCAAAAGACGGCACACGCGACGGTTCCGGCATGCTCGCCAACCAGACCGCCACGCTCACCAACAGCGCGGCGATCATCGAAGCAGACGGCGACATCGACATCGCCGCGCGCACGGTCAGCAACATCCGGACAGGCGTGCAAACGGCAGCAGGCACCCCGCAGGACGCGGGCACCACTACCCTGACGCTCTGGACGGCGGGCCTTGGCGACGACCTGTCGGCGGGCGTGTTCGGCAACTACCACAGCCTCGATTTCCCGCAATGGAACTGGAGCGCGGGAGCCATGGCCGACCAGACCATCTATGGTCTTGCGCAACCCATCACCGTGAAGATCCCCGCGTCACAGGTCACGAACCTGGACACGAAGGCACAAACGCTTTCACTCACGCAGCCGATCTACGATCACTACCAGTCGGGCGCGACCGTGGTGGCGCGCAACATCACGAACAACGCAACGCAGTGGTACAACAGCCTGACGGATAACGGCGACGGCACGGTGTCGATCACGTTCTGGCCGGACTTCGATCCCAACAAAAACATGCGGCCGGACCGGCAACAGGTGCGTTGGGACATCAAAAACCATGACTACGTCGAGAAGTCGCGCACCACACAGACCACGACGACCACTGACCAGTTCCTGAACGCGGGCAACGTCGCGACGATCCAGGCACAGGGCGCGATCCGCATCAATGCGAATGGCGGCAGCATCGATAACCAGTCGTCGACGATGGCGGCAGGCGGCGACCTGGTACGCCGTGCGGACAGCGGCAGCGTCACCGATACGGGTACGGTGCTCCAGCAGGCGGTCGTCACCAGTACGGAATCGGTCTTTTACTGGCATCAGAAGACAGGCGGCAGCAGTGATACGACGCAGCCCCGCAGCGACGGCGCTTTCGACGGCGTCAGCCAATACACAACGACCGTCGATGCCCTGCCCGCGATTGCCTCGTCGAACTCGAACGTGCAGACGGATGCACAGTCCATCAGTATCAACTCCGTCGACCGTCAGGGGAACACGGTGGCCGGTTCCGGCGTCACGGGCGGCAGCGCGGACGGCACGCAGACGGGCACTATCAGCGGCCAGTCTTCGAGGCCGCAGACGGTTGGCGGCGCGACGGGCGGCATTCCGAACCTGAAACTGCCGGTGAACGGCCTGTACACGTATAACACTGCGCCTGGCGCGACGTACCTGGTTGCGACCGATCCGCGCTTCACGCAGTACGCGAATTTCATTTCGAGCGACTATCTGCTGAAACAGTTGGGCTACGACCCGTCGACTGTCGAGAAGCGTCTCGGCGATGGGCTGTACGAGACGACGCTGATCCGCAACCAGGTGACACAACTGACGGGCCGCACGTTCCTTGCAGGCTTTACCGACAACCTGGACGAATACACGGCGCTGATGAACAACGGCGTCACGTATGCGAAGGCGTTCGGTCTGGAACCGGGCATTGCGTTGTTGGCCGCGCAGATGGCGCAACTCACGACCGACATGGTCTGGTTAGTGTCGCAGGACGTGACCCTGCCCGACGGCTCGCACCAGAGCGTGCTCGTGCCGCAGGTGTATCTCGCGCAGTCCAGCACGGTTGACCTGACGCACAGCGGCGCGCTTGTCGCGGGCAACGCGGTGAACCTGAACGCGAGCGGCGACGTGAACAACAGCGGACACATCGTCAGCAACGTTGCGACCACGGTCATCGGCAACACCATCACGAACAGCGGCATTATCGGCAGTGCAGGCACGACGGCCGTTGCAGCCGTCCAGGACGTGCGCAACTCCAGCGGACGCATCGGCGGTGCCGATGTCGTCGTGCAGGCCGGTCGCGATGTCATCAACGAGACGCAGACCTACGGCGTGTCGAAGTCATTCGCCGACCGGAACTACACCGGTACTGCCACGGGTACGGCCGTCGATGCGGTCGGCACGATTTCAGCGACGAACAACGCGACGGTGATCGCCGGTCGCGACGTGAATTTCAACGGTGCACAGGTGCAGGCTGGCGGCAATGCGGCCATTGCAGCGGGCCGCGATCTGAATGTCGGGACCGTCGACCTCATCGCGACGAAGGATTCGAGCGGGTTCGGCGGACAGGATTTCCTGCATGACACGCAGACGCAGAACCTCGGTAGCGCGATTGTCGCGGGCGGCGATCTGTCGACGGTATCGGGGCGCGATACCACGTTTGCCAATGCGACCGTTCGCGCAGGCGGCGACGCAGCGATGGTTGCTGGCGGCAACCTGACGGTGACGGCGGCGAAGGACGTTCATACGCACAGTGAACAGTCGATGAGCAACAGCAAGAGCCACTCGACCAACTCGTCCTATGACGAACAGGTGCAGGGTTCGAGCATCGGCGCGGGCGGCAACGCGACGCTTGCTGCCGGTCTGTCCGGCAGCGGCAACCTCGCAGTTCTCGGCTCGACGGTCGCAACGGATACAGGTGGCGTCAAGCTCGTCTCGACGGGCGACGTGACCATCGGCAGTGTCACTGAAACACACGACTCGCAAAGCTGGTCGCACAACGAACACTCCGGGTTCATGTCGAAAACGAAGACGACGGATACGACCAGTGCGCATCAGGTGATCGCGAACGGCTCGACGGTATCGGGCGATACCGTGACGGGCGCAGCCGGTCGTGACATGACGGTTACCGGCTCGACGGTTGCAGCGTCAAACGATGTGAACCTGTCGGCAGGCCGGAACCTGACGGTCAACACGTCGCAGAATACGAGCGATTCGAGCCAGTTCCATCAGGAGGTCAAGACGGGCCTCGGCAGTTCGGGCGGCGTCGGCATCTCGTACGGCAAGGTCGACACGAAGAACACCACGCACGACAGTTCGGTGACGAACAACGCCAGCATGATCGGCAGCACGGGTGGCAGCGTGAACCTGACGGCAGGCGCTGACCTGCATGTCACAGGCAGCGATCTGGTAGCGGTGAAGAACGTGACGGGCACAGGCGCGAACGTGGCCATCGATGCAGTGACGAACACCGCACACCATGACGAAACGCAGGAAGTCAGCAAGAGCGGCTTCACGCTGGCCGTGAAAGCGCCTGTGATCGATGCGATTTCGAACACCGTCGACCAGGCGCGCGCGGCAAGTCGCAGTCAGGATGGTCGCGCGGCGGCACTGCACGGCATGGCGGCAGCAAGCGGCGCGCTGGATTCTTTGGGCGCGGCAGGCGGCGCGATGAAGGAACTGGCGAGTGGTCAGACGCCGTCAGGCAAGATCGAACTCAGCTACGGCAGCAGTCACACCAAGAACACGTTTGCAGAGGATAGCACCAGTAACCGGGGTTCGAGCGTCACGGCGGGCGGCACGGCGGCATTCGTCGCGACAGGCAATGGACAGGCCGGAAGCGGCAACATCACTATTGCCGGTTCGAACGTCAACGCGAACGATGTGATTCTTGCTGCGAAGAACCAGG